>NZ_DAORXT010000114.1:0-6661 GCF_035371925.1 Acetivibrio sp.
CAACTCGACATACTCAGGAAATCTTCCTGCGAGATACCCTCGTATTTTAGGCACACCCCTGCTTGCAACTTTGTTACCTTCCAGTTTTACAGTAAGCATTTTAATTTCCAATGTAATTCCCCCATTTTAAATGAAATAATCCCTGTCTATTTTTCTAATAAAGCCTGTATCCTTATCATAGGTACTGCATAACATTTCCCTGCTTATAAAGGTAATCTCCTTTTCATCTATTTCAACATGCTTTTTTACCGCCTGTTCCGGCAAACTGAGCACAAATTGGTAAAAATCTTTTTTCAGCTTATTAAACTGCCTCTTTCTTTCGAAACGATCGGCAATAAGCTTTATACTTTGGTTATTACCGGATAACCATAATTAAATTTATCCTCTCCAATATGGTTATGAAGCTCAAGATACTGAGGAAACTTTCCCGCCAAATACCCCCTTATTTTAGGAACATCCCTACTTTCAACCCTGTTGCCTTCCAATCTTACCGTTAGCATCTTAATATCCAAGTCAATTCCCCCATTAAAAAAAGTAGTCTTTTTCCAAGTCTCTCACAAAGCCAGTGTCTTCATCATAGGTATTAAAAATCATTTCCCTGCTTATAAAAGTTATGTCCTTTTCATCAATATCAACCTGTTTTCTTACAGCAAATTCAGGAAGACTCAATACATACATATACAAGTCTTTCTTATGCTGATTAAACTTCCTCTTACTCTCAAATCTGTCTTTCATCTGCTTTATACTCTGATACTCCTGCCACACTTTTGTAGCATCATCATCTATTTCAATAAAGACATCCACAGTTTTAAATTCCTGACGTATAAGCTCAAACACCCCAAAATTTTTATCGTCCTTTCCGCCTTCAAAAGCCTCCCTATATCGAAGCTCCTTTATGCATTCCAAAAGTTTTTGGCTTTCGTCACTTCCATGGCTCTTCAAACCCTTGTAATACTTTTCTGCCAAGAGAAAAATCTCTTTTTCCTCAATCCCTTCAAGACCTGAAAGAGCGTTTTTTGTCTCCTCTATCAATACATTGTCGTAGATATATGCCGCATAGGGTCTGTCATGATGTTTCTCGTTTATTAGATTTACCAACGTAACAATCCCTTTTTTATCTCCCCATTCTCGATTGCATCTTCCCGATGTCTGATTGATACTGTCCATCGGGCCAAAATCCCTGTAAACCCGGTCAATATCAATATCCACTCCTGCTTCAATCATCTGGGTCGATACAATAATCTTACGATTTTTGCTTTCCTTAATCTTTTTTATTCTTTCAAGTCTCTCCTTTGGAATGATATTTGTCGACAGATAATAAATCTCCGCTCTGTCTTCCAGCTCCTCTTTTATAAATGAATATATATCAATGGAAGTCCTGATAGTGTTCATAACTATTAGAAAATCGTCCTCTTCATAACGGCTAATGTCATCCAAAAGCAATGCTTTATATTCGTCGATAGTCATCTTCTTCGATAATCTCTTCGCATCAATGGTTATGCGGCTAAACTCTTCAAAATATTTTCTCTTATCCTTCGCCAGCTCATATATTTCCTTGTTTTCTTCAGAAAAAATCAGCGGCATGGTTGCAGTCATAAAAATGAAATAACAGTTAAGATACCTTGCCATGGCATTAAAAGTTTCCCGCACCAAATTCCAATACCTGTGGGGTATGCTCTGCACTTCATCCAATATTATTATGGAATTAACAATGTTGTGGAACTTTTTAAGCTTTCTGTTCCTGTTTGTAAATATGGAATGCAAAAGTTGCACAAAGGTGCTCACAACTATTTCCGAATCCCAAGATTCCACAAGATGTTCGGAAACAGCATCACTAAAGCTCTCCATTTCGCCTTCCTTTTCCCATTGATAAATTCTCTGCGATAAATAATGATGCTTTAGAAGTACATTAGATTCGGTAGTACCCAAAACTTTTTGAAAAACATCAAAATTCTGCTCAATAATCGAAGTAAAGGGAAGTACATAAACTATTCTCGGGTTATATCCCTTCTCTTCAATTAACCTCTCTTTCAATCGAAGAGCAGCTTTAAGAGCTGTAAGAGTTTTTCCGGAACCGGTGG
This sequence comes from Acetivibrio sp., assembly GCF_035371925.1. Classification (NCBI taxonomy): domain Bacteria; kingdom Bacillati; phylum Bacillota; class Clostridia; order Acetivibrionales; family Acetivibrionaceae; genus Acetivibrio; species Acetivibrio sp. The sequence continues at coordinate 2,082 of NZ_DAORXT010000114.1, forward strand.
GAAGGTTAATGGATAATACCTTTTCCTCAAGCGGAAGATTTTCGACACTGTTTAAAACATCTTGATATGCCTTGTTCCGCCACTTGGCCATCCGAATATTCTTTATCTCAAGACCTTCTTTAAATTTATCAACACAGTCAGACAATAACGCCGGTCTTTTAGAGCTTTTTTTGATAAAGTCTTCAATATTCATATTTTCGCTATTATATATCGCCTCAAGCTTGTCAGAAAAAATTAATAAGGAAAACAGATAGTCAATCAATAAGAAAGTTTCAAATCTCATTACTTCTTTTACTTTCTTTCTGACTTTTCTGGAAGTAAGATAATCTATGTCGTTTTCAAGCTCATCAACGGTATAATTTGATATATCAAAATCAATCCCAAGCCCTGTAATGACTTCCTGGAGTTTATCTCTATCAATACTTTCAAACTGCTGCTTTAGAAGACTTATATTTTTTACATCTCCGCTCAATACAGATATAAAATTTGCAAAATCATCAAGCTCTCCATGATGTTTCGAAACCACTATATAAGATAAAAAAGCAAGAACTTCATTCTTCATATCCGTGTTTACAATTTTGAAGGATAAAATCCCGGACAAAAGACCATGTCTTTTCTTTTCATCATTTTTTTGCCTATTGCTATCCAAACTTCTTATGTACTCCTGAAAATATGATGTAGACTTTCCAAGATCGTGAGTAAGCAAATTCAATCTATTTAATTGGCGAACTTCATCATTAGAAAAACTCTCAAATTCAGTCTTTTTCTGCATGAAAATACAGTCCCCAATCAAAAATACATTTCTCAAATGATCCAAAAGCGGCTTTCCCGGGTGCGAAAGCAACATGGCCCCACCTCTTATATAATCAAAATATTCTCATCTATCCCTTCAATTCTAATATAGGAGTCTGCCTTTGCCTTGATTTTATAGCTGTTCCTTTCAAACAACACCTCTCTATATTCTTTCACATTTCTGTCGGCATCCATTTCCACCGGTATGGTTTCTGTAAAATACTCCCTGTCGTCTTCGTATTCAACATCACCTTTTTTCAATATATCTAGAGGTATAACACTTGAAAACTCCACAACTTCTTTATTTCCATTTACTTCACGCCCGTCAAATTCACCGGCAAAAGTATAGTTTGCTAGATTTTCACTAAGCCCCATACTGATTGTATAAACTGTGCTATGGCCATTCAGGAGCTCCTTCAACCTTTCATAAATTTGCTTATCACTATGCGTGAAATAAATTCTATAGCACACATCTTTCAAAAACTCAATCTTTATCTGTGTCCGTTCATGTATTATATTCATTGACTTTTTCGTGTTAATTAAATTTTCACTGATTCTAACCTTTTTTATAGGGCTTTTTATTCCTATTGCAATTTTGGCTTGAGCCTTTGAAAAATGCTTCTGATAATCTTCTTTTCCCAATCCCAATATGGCTGCAACTATCCCTGAAACGGCAGTTCTGGTTGGGATTGAATATGTAAGGGGAGATGTTGTAGTATAAGGTTTTTTGAAATGCCCGTAAGCGGCACTAATATCAAAAACCAGATATTTTTCAGTCATTTATCTCCCTCTCTCTAAAAAATTTTTTCCTCAAATGGAATCTCTTTTATATCCTTTAAATTAATTTCCTGACCTTTATAGCATAGCTTCAAGTTTTTATCAGCAACGAACACAACTTTTTCTATTTTATCGCTGTACTGTGCCAACTCATCAATAAGCTCATCCAATTTAATAGAAAAGTCTTTGATTGTCCTGATTTTTTCTTCTTCAATATCAAAATTAAGGGCTATCTTGTTTTGCAAATCACCTATAAAGAAATTCTGTTCTGCTTTATATACTACCCTAAGCATGAGCCTGGGCATATGTCCCATCTTTGAGCGGGTAATGAGATTTTTTGTACCGTTCCACATCGACTCGTCCAGCAAATTCACATCTTCATCGGTAAGTCTAGTATCTTTCGCCGCATTTTCGTTTATTATTCCGTGAAAAGCAATCATGGAATATGGTACAATGTATTCCTCTCTAAATGTCTTTTGTGCTTTTCCCTCATCTGAAGCAAATGCACCGGTACCTTTAATATGCTTTAAGCTTACTTTATTTAATGACCTTCCCATGTTAAACTGTACCGGTCCGGTAAATGTTATCGATGCCTTGTCTAAAGGGATTACGCCACCAAATAATCTTATATCTATCGCCTTTTCAAGGATTTCATCTATATTTTCTTTAAAGTCTTTTGCCCTGGCTTTACCGTCTTTTATTCCGCCCTTTTCCGATTTAATTTCCCTTACAAATATATCCTTTCCATTAGTCCCGTCAAAACCTTTATAACTGTATAAATAATCTCTGACGGTTCTTTTTAGCCTTACATCCGTTACAATATTAATTCCGGTTTCCTCGTCAATTCGAGGCTTGTTCTCATCCAACGGGTCGCCGTTCGGATTTGCATCTGTAACATCATATAAAAATAATATTTCCTGCCTGTTCTTAATCATTATTCCTCATCCTCCCCGTCCTTCTTTTCTTCATTAAAGTGCTTTGCAAGGGACATTCCAAGCACAAAATAAAAACTGATTTCGTCATTGGAAATATTCTTTTGGGATTCCTCTCCCAACATATACATGCCAATAAGATATTCCAGCTCTTTATAATAATTCTTGTTATACTCATTTAACTTATTAATGGCTTCGGTATATATTCTTTTCACTATATTTTTATCTAATTTCAAACCGTTGAGTCTGCTGTAAAAAGGCTTGCTTCCTCTTTCTTTGTACTGTATGTTTAACAACTTTTCAGTCAGTACTCCTGTCAAAAACACTGCCCTTTTATAATCTGAACAGAAAACATCCTTGTAACTTTCATTCTCAAAAAAGTCCAGATATTTTTTATTCTTCTCAGTCTTCTCAATCATTATTTTTTGCACCTCTTTCCCTTTATCGCTAAATAAACTGAGTTTATCAATAAACATAATACACATGAGTGCTTGGAGTACAAGGGATTTTACATATTCCTCCCTCACAAAGTCAGTTCTTATCTTTGAAATCATTCTTCCTAAAATAAATTTGTAGCTTATCTTTTTATATGTAAAAACATTGTTTAAAATTTCAAGAAAGCTCTTGTCAAAATTTCCTTCCGTCTTACTGTTGGGGAAAAAGGTCCTTATTTTATCAAATCCAAACTTCAAATCATAGGTTGTATTATCTTTGCCCGGAAGATTTTTAAACAGCTCTATCTCATCTACTCTGTCTTTTATTCTCAATATATTCTTTATTTTGCTCGGCACAATGTCTTCAATGTAGAGTAGTATCCTAAAAACGCTTCCCGACTGTTCTTCTTTAAAAACAAGCATATTGTAATTGAGATAATTTTTACTATCTTTCATTATCTCTAAGAAATCTTTCTCACTTCCAAGAAGATTTTGCTTTGTGGATTCACTAGTAGAAAAGTTTGTATTCTTTTCAAACTCTTCTAGGGTCTCAATAAATTCCGCCTCATCCTCTGCATCCCTTATTACAGCTTTAGGGATTACAAAATAGTTAAAGCCAGAAAACCTTGATGTAAGGTTTTCTCTAATATATTTCTTACCCTGCTCCAGCTTCTGGGCACAACAAGCACATACCGGATAATTCCTCCATGCATTTTCCTGCTTGAAGCCACCCGTCACAAACCCGATTTTATCAACGGTGTAGGAGTTATATGTATTAACGAATCCAAAGACTTCACTCTCATTTTTGCAATAATAGCAGATACCTTTACCTTTTGATGTTTTACCGTATTTGCTGTAATACTGTTCATCCAAAATCCTGGCAAGATGATTTTTTATTAATTGGAAATCACCCATATACTTTTCATTATTGTTATCAAATAATGTAACTGTGATAATAAATGATTCGCCTTTTTTTAACGGAGTAGATTTGACTTTTTCCGTAATATCGTTTTCTATGATTTCCTGATTTGAAGATATGTACTCATAAATATCATTAAATATCTTTTTCTCCTCATCATTTTGGCTTGCACTATTTAATATATCATTAAAAGATATTGTTATCTTGTTTAGAGTTTTCGTTGGATCTGTATACTTTGAAGTTGGTGTTATATCTCCACCCCTTGCACTTCCCTTTTTATATGCGTACTTATTTATTTTATCTAATGAAAATTCTTCATACTCTACTCCGCGGTAGGTTACATTACCTTTTTCAAGTTCAAATGCAATCTTTAAGACATGATTGTAATTGCCTTTATCATTAGGATTCTCAATGACTTGAAGATATTCTTCGACGTCAGTAGTCTTCTTGTTAAGTACATACTGTCCTAACTGCAATACTCCCGCAAGCAAGGAGTCACCTTCTTTCAAAGCAGTAAAATTTTATAGAATTATTGTACATCATATGATAAGTAGTGTCAATTAATGTAACTTTTTTCGACAAAACTTGTTGTTTTGCGACATTATTTTAATCTTTTGCGTTGTACTCACAAATTCCACCTTATATATAATATCAACCAATCCCCAATTAATGTAAACTTCGACTATTTATTTGAATCCTTGTTTTACTGGAAGTACCACTTCAACT
>NZ_DAORXT010000114.1:6761-8337 GCF_035371925.1 Acetivibrio sp.
AATCCTTGTTTTACTGGAAGTACCACTTCAACTTATATAAGCAATACAGCTTTGATAGGGGTATGTTTAGTTTCAATCCTTGTTTTACTGGAAGTACCACTTCAACCCTACAATAACCCCTTCTGAGTTAATATAAAAGTTTTGAGTTTCAATCCTTGTTTTACTGGAAGTACCACTTCAACATAACTAACCAAGACCGAGATTCTACATACTCAGTGTTTCAATCCTTGTTTTACTGGAAGTACCACTTCAACTACAGCTAATACTAAGCATGGGATAGGATATAGAAGTTTCAATCCTTGTTTTACTGGAAGTACCACTTCAACTTGCTACAACAGCAGGGAATACAGGGACAGGTTGGTTGTTTCAATCCTTGTTTTACTGGAAGTACCACTTCAACAAAAAATGAAAAAATTTCTAACAAATGCTTTTAGTATTGTTTCAATCCTTGTTTTACTGGAAGTACCACTTCAACTCCTTCGATGTATTGAATTAGCCTGTCTACATCAACAGTTTCAATCCTTGTTTTACTGGAAGTACCACTTCAACTTGGATTCAATGTTGCTATAATGAAATTTTAGCAGAGTTTCAATCCTTGTTTTACTGGAAGTACCACTTCAACTATAAGTGATCGGCCTTATGTCGCCAAACCCTTCCTGTTTCAATCCTTGTTTTACTGGAAGTACCACTTCAACCTTGTTGTTGCCGGAATTTTCCACCAATCAAAAAAGAGTTTCAATCCTTGTTTTACTGGAAGTACCACTTCAACTATAGGGTTTCAAGGAAATTATGAACCGTTTGACTCGTTTCAATCCTTGTTTTACTGGAAGTACCACTTCAACACAATTGATGTTAGTGACTGTTCCGATGCTGAGGCGTTTCAATCCTTGTTTTACTGGAAGTACCACTTCAACTCGTTTGCTCCGTATGAACTACTTGCTGATTTTTCGTGTTTCAATCCTTGTTTTACTGGAAGTACCACTTCAACATAATTTGCTTACGAATCCGCAATTTTCTGATTCTAAGTTTCAATCCTTGTTTTACTGGAAGTACCACTTCAACCAGGTTGGCTATATTGGCAAAGATTTCAAGCTGCGGTTTCAATCCTTGTTTTACTGGAAGTACCACTTCAACCCCTTCATCGTATACCTTTACTGTATCACCTAATTGTTTCAATCCTTGTTTTACTGGAAGTACCACTTCAACCCAAGACATATTTTAGGACTGCAAGGTCAAATAATAAGTTTCAATCCTTGTTTTACTGGAAGTACCACTTCAACGTGGATTTATCGGGGACACAACCGTTGCGAGAACAAGTTTCAATCCTTGTTTTACTGGAAGTACCACTTCAACCCAGATAAGCAATTAAGTTTCCGTATGACGGCTATTATGTTTCAATCCTTGTTTTACTGGAAGTACCACTTCAACAAGATGCAACGTCGACAGAGAAAAAGTCGATAAGGTGTTTCAATCCTTGTTTTACTGGAAGTACCACTTCAACACATTGATAAATGAATAGGAGGTCTTGAAAATGTTGGGTTTCAATCCTTGTTTTACTGGAAGTACCACTTCAACT
>NZ_DAORXT010000115.1:0-8254 GCF_035371925.1 Acetivibrio sp.
CTTGCTCCTGAAATAGAGACCTCGAAAGCAATACGAGTTTTCGAGAGCATTAAAAAAATATTCGGGAGGTATGTACATGAAACGAAATTTTTATTTTCGGACCTTTGCATTCGTAATGGTTCTTAGTATTTTCTTCAACCTTTCATTAATAACGGGTTTTAACGGCCTTTTTGCTCAAAATGTTTTTGCGGCTGAAGAAAAAAAGGCTGAACTTCCGGCTTCAAGCAACCAGATTCATGTAACATTAAAAAACATTATATCAGGTGTCCCAAAAGACACTATAGCTTTGCAGCTTGGTATTATCAATTTAAATAAAGGATTAAATATAAACTTGGATGATATCAAGCTAAGATACTACTTCACTAATGATGGCTGCTCTCCTATACAAGTTGATGTAAAATCGTTTGGTACAAATGCAAAGAGTTTTGATCCAGAATTGGTTAAAACCTCATTGGTAACAACAGGTTTGTCTTATCCTGGTGCCGACAGCTATGTTGAAATAAGCTTTACCGGTTCTGTAGAACTAAACTGTGACCGTAAACCTATATACATTGAGCTTGATATTAAAGAGAACGACAGTTCCCGCGACTTCGATCAATCCAATGACTTTTCAAATAACAACTATTATTCTCCTTTTTTGCCTGAAAATGTTTTTGCATCTGGAAGAGTACCGGTATTCATTTACGAACCCAAAAAATCCGATTTCTTGCTTTTGACAGGTGTGTTGCCCAGTGAAACATCCAAACTTCCAACCCCAAGTTCGACACCTTTAGTTTCTCCTTCTCCCTCACCCGCAGTGCCTGCAGGTGAAAAAATACTTGCTACCGCTTCAGGAAATATAATTGGACCAACTCCTTCGCCTGCAGGATTATTTGAACCTGCCGATGTTGGGTTCAGCCATAAAGGTTCGGTAGATGTCGGTTTTTCTCCAAGGAAAAAAGAAGCTTTGATTCTGCTTGATTCTTCTTATGAATCTACGAAGACAGAGCCTGGCCTACTTGGCATTTTTAAATATTGTCTATTCTCCAGCGGTGATTCTGTATACCAAGGCGATAATGTAACAATTGAAGGTGACGTATTTACAAGAGATACAATGAAGTTTTACCTAGCAAACTTTGGTATAGATGGAAAAGTGGAGTATAAGGAGAAAATTATTTCATCTGGTGACAGACCCTTAGGCAGTCAGGAAAAAAAGATGAGTGAAGCTGAGGCAAGCAGGTATGACCGCTATCTTATACCGGATGAAAATGACGACTATTCAAATTTATTCACAATGATACAGGATAAGGTTACAGAACTGCCTACAAAAGATGAAGCCAAGTTTTTGTTTTTGGAGGAAATAATTCCAACCTATTATCCTCCTGCTCTTACAAACCCTGATTGGCAAAAAAGCACTGCAGAGTTTTTCTATGATGACAATGACAAATCTATATCTGTTTCATATAATTCAAAAGAATCGGGAATACGTAGCCGCAAATATAATAACTCCTTCCCGGAATATGTCTTAAAACAGTCCCATAGTGACGCTAAATTTGTACTTAAGGCTAACATGTTTTTTGACGGCAATCTTATGATAAGTGTCAATAATATCAAGCAAGATTTAGTCGATGGAGCTACAACTACTTTTATATATGCTTACGGTGATATAGTCTTACAAGGTAATAGCGGAATATTGAATGATGTGTATCTTATAACAAAATACGGCAACATTTATATTGAAACAAACAACTCCACTGTCAATGGTGTTGCCTTTGCCCCAAACGGAAAAATTGTCATTCAGGGTCAAGGCAATGATATACAAGGAAGTTTTGTTGCAAATTCCATTGAAAGTACAGCAGGTAACAATAAATTTAAAGGCCCCAGTGACGGACAATTGGAAGAAATCGAGGATGCTTTAAAATCTACTGAAGGTTTTGACACCATTAGGAACGCAATAGCATTACTTCCATATATTTTCGATGAATATACAAAAGCAGGTATTATTACCTATTCGGATTATGCAAATATAAATAAGTCTCACGTTTATGATGACTGGAAATTCTTCAATGCTGCCACAGAAAGGGAGGAATTCCTAAACTTTACTATAGAGCTGACACCAGATGAAAAAAGCAAGAAAAGCAATCTTGGTGACGGATTGAGAAAAGCTTTGGATGCATTTAATAAATACTCCGCCCCTGAGTCAGATAAATATATATACATCTTTACAGGTCTTGATCCGAACGCATACACTATATCGCATGTACCTGGCAGCAAATTTGAAACCGATCCGGAATTTAACACCGAAGATCTTTACATTGGTGAGGAAAAAGGCAGCAATGAAGGAAATGAATATGTTAGAGAAATAATGAAATTAATTGACAATTATAACAAATCCGGGAAAGGTAAAATAAAAATTATACTTGTTGATTTGAGCACTTATATCAGAGAATTAAATATAAAAATGGGTGCAAAAGAATCAGAAATAAAAGTCAGCGATTTGGAAAACCTTGCAAAAGACTTAGGACTTAATATCTCCAGCTCCGAAGAGAAATCTTACTATCGTCCTTCATTAGAAGATATACAATCTCTTTGGATTATAAATGAATTGGCATATCAGGCAAACAGTATGCCACCTAAATTAGCTGTAGAAAACCTGAAAATCAGTTCAGCAAAATTTGAACTGTCGCTGCCCAGCTACCTCAAGCCTGTTGAACTGTATTTTGCAAAACCGGGTAATACAAAAGAGTCGATTGTCAAATTGTCGGAACTTGTGCCATCCGGTAACAAATACAATATCAGCTACACCTTCACCGGTGATAAGCTTGCAACCCTTACAAGTACCAATAACGGCTTAAGATACGACTTAAACGGCAAAGAGCTGTACCTGACGCTAATTGTCAACAATTCCGACGAATTCATCGAGGATACTCTGACTATTACAGGTACAGTTGATACTGACGGACCTACAATAACATACAAATTATATGAAGACAAAAACGATGACGATGAGAAATCTGAAGATGAAAATGAATTTGAAGTTGTAGTGCCGTTCGACAAAATTAAATTTAATGTAGAATACAAGAAGGATATCAACTAAACCAATAAAAAACTTTACAAAGAGCTCCGGATTTTAAAACCGGAGCTCTTATTTTATTAATAACAGGCTAAAAAATTAGATATGTCAAATAATTGTTATGTAATATTGTAAAGTTATATGTTACAATATGTTCGTACATGCTATTTTATATTATGTCATGTACAACCTAAAAATATTGTCGATTGTAAAAATTTATCAGGAGGTCAAATAATGAGCACTGAGCAAAACAAAAAAAACAATTCAAAAATAATGTTGATTTCCTCAACCGTAATTCTTATTTTGGTGTTTATAGTCCTTGTATCCAAACTTGGTTCGAAATCACCTTCTGACCCATCTCAACCTTCAAAGAATTCTCAAATTTCTCAGTCTAAGTACATAAAGGAAAAAATAAACACCCCCATAAGCCTCGATACCTCAATAAAAAATGCTATAACCTGCGGTTCTCTTGCTGTAACAGACGAGTATGTTTTCTATTCAAACACCGAAGGTCTTTACAAAATCAACAAGGACGGTTCAAACAAAGTTGAGTTGGAAACAGGAGAAATTTCAAACATCAATATATATGACAATTACTTATATTATACCAAAAGAATTTCCGATGACAAAATCATACGCAATACCAACTATACTCACAATATTATCAAGCAGTCCTTTGACGGTTCCGAGAAAACCGAAATTGCCAGCGTAGAATGCCAGAGAATAGGGTCAATGCTGGTGGCCAATGACCTGATAATATATAAACTTATTATATTTAAGGGTAACGGCGGTAGAAACGACTTAGGCGAAGAAACAGGAGAGCTTATAAACAAATACAGAGCTATTTCCACCGTCGACTACGAAGATACCGGTGATGTATCGGAAGCGCAATACAACTCAATAATGACGCTGAATTATCCTTTCAATCAATCGGAGCTTAGCCAATACCTTCGTGCGGACTATGAGAATTTTACAATAAGAAATTCAAAATATACCATCGATGACACAATGTATTTTGAAGCAAGGCACATGAAGAACCCAAGAGATGCGGCCATATTCAGCATCTCAAAAAAAGACAACAAGCTTAATCTTATTACCAGGTATGATGTTGTCACAGGAAGTAATTATACTATTGAAAGCAGTCTCGAAGGTTTTTCATACAACGAAAGCGATAACAGTCTGTACTATATATTGTCGGCAAGAAAAAAATACAGTGACCGCGATTCCATAGGAGAAAAGCTTGAATTGTGCAAACTGGATTTGAACGACAACTCTATAACCGTTATTGATACTATATTAGAATCTCAAGACTTTTAGTTTAAATTAAAGAGCTTGTAGCATTAACTCCTTCTTGTAAATAAAATAAAAATAAAACAGGAGTGGCAAAAAATAATTTTTACTCCTGTTTTATTTTTTTATGTTTATAGAAATTACCGCTATTTATTCACTTAGAATTTTTATTAATAAAAGATATCAGGCGAATCCTTTTAAATCCGCCTGATATCATGTTCTTTGGCGCGCCCAAGAGGAGTCGAACCCCTAGCCTTTTGATCCGTAGTCAAACGCTCTATCCAATTGAGCTATGGGCGCACAACTTAATTTTAATGAACACATAATATGATAATACAAATTTTAAAAAAAATCAACACCATTATTTTCTTTTTTATAAACAACGTTAAAAAAGAATTCCAAAATACCTGTCCGATTGCCAAAACACTTCAAAAACAAGTTTAGAACAAGTTTATTTTCCTTGAATACTTCATACAAGGTTTATTATTCCTGTAACATGTCAATTTTATATGATATAATAAAAATATTTGAACGAGAATATTTTCCCATTACAGTGAGGGGTTGATATAGTGTTTTTCGAGTCATACAAATCCATTTTGTATTCGGATACTTTGGTTCCGGATATTTTTATTACCGAGTATATGCCTTTGCTCAGCTCCGATAGTGTAAAGGTGTATTTATACTGTCTATTCTTAAGCAAACACAACAAAAATGCTTCAACAGAAGAGTTTGCTAAAAGTTTGGGGCTGGAAGTCCCAAAGGTAAAGGAATGCCTTGCCCAGCTTGAAAATCTCGGTGTGCTTTCCTGGAAGGAAAACGGTCTTGTGCTTCATGACCTTAAAGAAAAGGAAATCAAAAAAATGTACCGTTTAAAAACCACATCAACACCGGAAGAGGCAGCATCCAACTGCGAAAAGAACAAAAAGCGCAACGAAATAATTTATACCATAAACAATACATTTTTCCAAGGCATTATGTCGCCCTCATGGTATACCGATATCGACGCGTGGTTTGACCGTTATAAATTTGACGAAGATGTCATGTTGGCGCTGTTTCAATATTGTTTTGACCACAAAGGTCTTATTAAACCGTACATAGAAAAAGTTGCCGAAAACTGGAAAAACAGAAATATTAGAAATTCCTTTGACCTTGACAATTACTCTATCGAGTACAAAAAATTCAAGGATATTCGCAGTGCCATTGTCAAGAAGCTGAAACTCGGCCGAAACCTCACCGAGTTTGAAGAGGAATATGTTGAAAAGTGGGTTATGGATTATGGGTACGACATTGACATCATTGAGCTTGCATTAAAAAAGACAACGTCTAAAACAAACCCGAATTTTGATTATCTAAACAGCATAATTACCGACTGGCACAATAACAGCCTTAAAACCAAAGAAGAGGTTGCCGTATATGAAACCACACGAAGAAAGAAAAATTCCAAAACCGGCTCCGTGGCATCTTCCTCTGTCACTGTGCCCCAAAAAGGCAATTTTGAGCAAAGAAAATATGAGGATGAGTATTTAAACAGTCTTTATGAAAATGCTTAAACCCCAATGCAATAATGTAACGGGAAACAAGGAGGCAGCATGAGCAGGGATATTCACCGCATAATAATAAATGAATATGAAGCAAGACAACAGGCAGCCTCTTACAGGCAATTATTGAAAAGAGAAGAGGTTTATAAAAAGATACCCCGAATTGCGGAAATAGACAATCAAATACAGCTCATAGGAGTAAAATACAATAAGTCCATACTCCTTGGCATTGAACCTTCGGACAAAGCAGTAAGCGAGCTTTTGGAAAAAATCGAATGCCTTAAAAAGGAAAAGAAGCAATTGCTGGCAAATCACTCCTATCCCGAGAATTATCTCGAGCTTGAATTCCAATGCCAACAATGCAAGGACACCGGCTTTGTAGAAACAAAGACCGGTACGGAAAAATGCTCCTGCTACCGCCAGCAATATATCAACCACCTTTTTAAGCAGTCCAATATAAAGGTTTTGGATGTGGAGAACTTCTCTGCTTTCAACGAAAACTTTTATCCCGATGAAATCAATGAAAAAAAGTACGGAATACGAATTTCTCCAAGGGAGAATATATTAAAAATACGGCAGCGAGCCCAGGCGTTTATTGATAATATCGACAATCCGCAGAATAAAAACCTTTTTTTCAGCGGACCCACAGGAGTTGGCAAAACCTTTATGATAAACTGCATAGCCGCAGAACTTTTAAAAAAAGGCAGAACTGTACTGTATCAGACAGCCCAGTCCCTGTTCAAGGTTATCAACGATTACAGACTGTCGGCTCTAAAGGACGATGAATTTGAAGATACCGCATACTCCGATATCTTCAATGTTGAGCTCCTTATTATAGATGACCTTGGAACCGAATCTCCAACGGCGACAAGATACGCAGAACTTCTGAATATACTAAACACGCGGCATGAGAATAATTTGTCCGCACCCTGCAAGACCATCATAGCTACCAACCTCGGAATCAACCTGCTTAATGAATACTATGACGAAAGAATAGTATCAAGAATTATAGGAGGATTCGACCTGTTCCGGTTTGCAGGAAACGATATCAGAGTGCTGAAAAAGACTGCGCAAGGCGTTTGAGACAGGCTTTGGCTTAGAAATAAATGAGGAGACAAACTTTTTTTCTCGAAACTAAAAAAGGACATATCCTAAAAAAGGGTATGTCCTCCTTAATACTTGTCAGCCTATTCCTATAGCCTTTAAAATGCTCCTCAAAGTCTCAACATCAACAGTTCCCGCCATTTGCAGTCCGTTGAACACATAGATTAAAGCCACCATCAAAATACCCGGTACAAGGGCAATAAAATCCACTGCTTTAACCGAGGATCTATCTTCCTTTATTTCCCTGACATCCTTTGATGTATTCTTAATGAAAGCATAAAGAAGTAATCCGAAAATTGCTGCCATAAAAACAAACACCACCGAATAAAAGATTATTACTGCGGCAATCTGGGCTCCGGAAAGCTTTGAAAGCTCACCAAGCACATCTCCCACATTGGTTGTGTTCATTTCATTCGCACCGGAGAGCCCCATTTTCTCCATGTACTCAGTCATCTTCATTGACAGAAAAAGTGCAGCCACTGCTATAGAGTTGTTGGTAAAATGGGCAAACATTCCGACAAATATGGAATTACTCCTGTATACCAGAAAACCTATTAACGCTCCCAGTGCAAAAGTTCCGAAAAGCTTCTGAAAATCAAAATGGAGAAGTCCAAATAGAAATGCGGTAATTAGAATAGATTTGACTGTCCCCAGCCTCTCAAAGCCCCTTTGGATTACCCCTCTAAACAAAAGCTCCTCACATATCCCGGCAGAGGCTCCTATAACCAGTATGCTGACAAGAAAACCTATAGCATCGTTTCCAACAGGAACCTGGCTAACCTCCACAGTACCAAACAAAAGCTTTACCAAAACCATGTTCAAAATATTAAATAAACCTACTACAGGTATAGAAAATAGCATTATCCAAAACGTCAGAAAAAAATTCATAAAGCCCGTTTTGTTTATTCTCAACACCTTTTTTACATCAAACTTGAACAATATCAAAAAAAGCAACGGCGGAAGCATTATAAGCAGAATCTCCGCAAGAGCTCCTCCAAGGTTGAAGCCCAGTTTTGTTTGCAATCTGGTAGACACAAACACCATAAGTAATACCGCCAGGGAATAAAGCGTTCCCACCTGCATTATGCTTGGCATTTTAGCATCTTCAGCCTGTTTTTCCGCTTCCGGTTTATCCATACTGCTTTGCCCCATTAAAAACTCTTCCATGACTTTTCCCCCTTCATAGTTAATGCAAAGCTAAAGCGCCATGTATTTATATTATAGACTATTTATAATAATTATTAAAGATTACCAATACATAATAAAACCT
>NZ_DAORXT010000116.1:0-1481 GCF_035371925.1 Acetivibrio sp.
GGGTATGACTCGAGAACAGCTTATATTAACTATACTTAGAGACCAAATGCTTTTTGGCGGGGCGGGGCGATATATGAAAATTTATACTAGAAAAGAACTCGATGCTATGACAGATGAGCAGCTAGTAGAGGTTTATAATAGCATAGACAGGTCTTCGCCCCCGCAGATACCTGGGCAGGGTGGCGACCAAGAATTGCTTAGAAATAGGGCTATTGCAAGAACAACTCTAGTTATAACGGCTCAAAACAATATATATCAAACTTTAGCAACCAAAAGCACTACTCCGCAGGTAGAGGCGGAAATTAATTCTATTCAGTCAAAGATAGAGACTTTACTATCGGACTTAAATAAAGACCTAGATATACTGGACGAGCTAATGAAAGGGAATGAGGATTACTCATTTATATTTTCCAGGCTTCCGAATGGGCATAGCATAAAATCTCAGCTAAAGGATATAGAGCGTTTACAGAAGGAGGCACAAGACAAAGTTCGTAGTATGCCAGATAGGACGTCGGCAACCGAGGACTTAGACCAAAACCAAGTCACGGCAATAGTTAATAGAAACAATCAATTAAAGGAGGCTCTATCGAAAAGACTAGTGGAAGAGCCCACAGCCCCAAAGATAGACCAGCTTATAAACCAGTCGCCGGAGGATGGGGATTCGGATGGGGAGGATTCAGATGACGGGAATTCGAGCGATGGGGATGACGATGACTCTGATGACGACGGCTCCGACAGTTCCGGTGGTTTTGGGGAAGGAAGCGACGAGAAGGGGAGAGAAGGCGGCTCAATTGATAAAGAAGAGGACGATACAGACGGGCACGAGGATTTATCGCAGGAGATGAGGCTGGCTAGACGGTCGCTTTTATCTAAGACAGGCGATTTAGAGGAGAGGCTTACGAAACTAATCGCACCAGGGACCGCTCTCAGAGCTATGGATACAACCATTGACTATATAGGGCAGATATTTGATTATGTGGGCTCTTATTTAGTGAGTGGTGGACGCTCGAGAACCTACCATAGACCCAGCAGGAGATATAATCAACTGCTAAAGGAGTCTGGGGCTATTCCTTTATTTCCAGGGACGATGAGAAGGTCTGAAAAAGCCAAGCTTAAGCTTACGATATATTTGGATGTTTCGTGCTCGATGGGAGCTTGGCCATACAAAATACTGGCTAGATTAGCGGAGCATACAAATGAACTGGAAAACACTCGTTCTCTAGTAGTCACATTCAGCGACCAGTTGGATGAGGTTCTTGATTTGTCTTTAGGGATTCCTTCTCACCTTAAGACCACGAGCGGAACGGACATACAGAAGGTGTTGGATGCTATAAGCAAAGGGGAAAGGAGGACAGTCGAAGTTAAGGATGAGATATTTGGGGGCACAACTACGGAGATTGTGGATTTGAAGGCGGATGTAGCGGTAATTATAACAGACTTAGAGGCGCCCATAGACTTATCTGTTGTCCCCCCGACTCAGA
>NZ_DAORXT010000116.1:1581-7706 GCF_035371925.1 Acetivibrio sp.
GGGAAGTTTTGAATAACTGGCAAAGTTTTATAGAGGCTCATAAGGACTTAGTTTTTAAGTTTGCTCATAGAGCCTTTGTAAAGGCTAATAACTCGGCGTGGTTTTACGCTTCCGTATTAAAAGATTACGGGCCATTTAAGGTATCGGATTCCTCTTTTGTCTCGGCGGAAGTAGTGGATTCTGGAAAGACGACAAATGAGTTGTGGGCTGCAATTAAATTAGAGGAGAAAGCAAGGTTTTTTGATGGTATAGAAAGAACCCTCTTAGCGACAGTCAGCATTTATCAGCCACTTCTAGAGACATATACTTGGAGGCCGGTAGAGAGAGTGGATGATACAGATAAATGGTATATCGATACCAGGGATATACAACTTCAAGTCAAATAAGAACAATACTAGATATAAAAAGAAATAAGCTAGAGGTAATAAAGATGATAAAGATTCCAGCATTAGAGATGGCTTTGCCGGTGCCGACAGACAAAGAGAAGGAACTATTTGATACATTTATAGCCCCTACGGCTATTTACCGACATTTAGCTATTTAGTTAATGGCTCAAACTTTAGGTCTGAGGTGATGCGAAGCGTATCGGATGATTTTTCCGCGAGAGCATTCGGGACGGTGAAGGGCTTAAGCAAGTTTTTTGATAGAATCATTACACCCCTGACTCTTTTTTGGAATGTGAGGCACCTCCGTAATATCGGGCGTTATTCCCGGAAACGGCTGGCTGGACATGGAAATAACCGTTACGCTGCCCGCGGCGCGCGGCACGCTGGTGTTCGAGATATCCAAACAGGGGCTGGACGAGGACGCCGGAGACAACTCCGCCGAGGTCGAAATACTGCTCACGGATATAGGGATAGACAAGGATTATTCCATAGTGCGCAACGAGGATGGCACGGTCACCGTCACCGTCGTCAATAACAGCGCGGTGGGTGCGGAGAACATCTCCGTCAAGGTTACGGCGTATTCCAACGCGGAAAACGTTTTCGATACGCTTACGATAAATCTCGAAGCGGGCGAAACCCGGATCATAGTTCTAACGATACAGAAAGCCGACGTATATTTCAACACCAAAAACGAGTTTTGGCTGAAAGTCTATGTTTTGACGGAGGAAAAGGATATTTATACCGTAAACGCGGACGATTACAGCGCTTCGGACAACGTAAAAAGTGTAAAACTTTTGCGCGTGATATTTGAGGACGGCACGACGCTCGCCCTTTTGAGCGGGGACATAGCGCTTGAAACGGACGGCACGGCGTATGCGGGTTATGTTTATACGGGCGACGGAGACATAGACGTGACCTCCAGCGACCCGTCCGTAGTCTCGGTAAACGGCAAAACCCTCTCCGCGCTTAAGGGAGGCTCCGTCACGATCACCGTTTCGGACGGAGCGGTATCCAAAACCTTCGCCGTCAATGTCGCCGAAAATCGGTACACCTTGATTTTCAGGGAAGAGTAAACTGCCGACTGAGCCAGTGGTCAGAAAAAAGCTTTAGCTATGGATAGACAAAGGCAATCCTCCTTTGGTAGACCTGGAGCAGGTCGCAAGCTGCTTTAACAAAATCAAAGGAGGATTAGATGCGCCAAAAAGACTCTACGGGCAGTTTGGCATCACAGTGATGCCAAACCAAAATCTGCGGAGTTTTGATTGTTTTGATTTATTTTGAGGGTCAAAAAGTTAGTGTGAATGTCGCACAAAAGTAAAAAACAAAAAGTAAACAAATCGCACTTTCGGCACTTTAGGTTAGAACCACAAAAGTCCGTTGTGACAGTAAGGCTCACGAACAAAAAGGAAAGAAAACACTAACAATCTATATAACGCTCGTTTCAAAGCAAAAAAGCCGCAATAATACGGCTTTTAATGGTAAAACAAACGGCAGAACGATGTTTCCGTTCTGCCGTGCTGTTATGCGGGGACAAAATCAAAAGTGGTAAAAATTACCAAATACTTACAAGTTATCAAACAAAAAGTAAGACAAAACAAAAAGTAAGAAAGTAGATTGATAGGGTCTTGATTTCGCGGAATAACAAATTTGGGCAAAACAGTAGTTTTGTAAGATTGTTTGTGGTTAATTATTTATAAAAATTATTATGGTTTAAATCATATGCTAAAACAATAAGCACCCTTGATTTTTTGAATGACAAATGAGTAGCATCGATATTTTGACACTAGAAAAACAAGAAATAGAGTCAGAGCTTGGTAAGATGCAACTAGCTGACTACCGTAAAGAGGAAATCATCAAGCTCCTAAATACCAGCGATAAGCTAACCACCTTTGACGAAAAAATCTTCAAAAGCCTGGTAAGAAAAATAAAGGTCACCGCACCAAAAGAGATAGAAATATGCTACAACTGCGGAATAACCGTAAAAGAACAGATTAAATAAGATGTCCCCGTATGCGTTTAACAGCGTGTGCGGGGATTTTTTTATTTTCCCTATTGACACAATGTGTTAATTCTGTTAATATGCCCTTGTATGAAGGTACCTAGAGCAGCTCTGCGAATTAGTAGCGAAAGCGAAATGTCGTTTGATTATACCAGATAATCAAGTACTGATTACAAAGTTAATAGATTGCATAAATCAATTAGCAAAACAATGCTGCATGGTTGATATTAACCGTTTGCATTTTTTTTTGCAAACGGTTTTTTAATGCAAAATAATGGTCAAAGGAGGTGATGAAAATGAGTAGAAGTCAAGAGCAATGGGATGATTATGCAAACCAAAACAATCCGAACAATGATGCATATCAAGCAAATTTAGATAATCATGCAGATCAATGCAATCCCAACAATAATGAATATGCAGGAGACAAAGACTAAGACAGCACTTGTGTAAGACAGCCAATAGTCTGGTTGGTACCATAAACATATTTTTTTGTTTTGGTATGTGGGATTCAATAAAATGAAAACCCTGTACTATATGGGCTTTTGACTACTCAGATAATTAAAAGTCCATATTAGTGCTATTTAACACTAATTATGGAGGTAAAAATGACAGCAGATAATTTCTGGAAAAACGAATTCGGAAACAAAATAGTGGCAACAGATTTTGATGGAAAAGAAATCAGGCGAAAAGATTTTGGAACCCATTCCCCATATGATTGGGATGTGGATCACATTTTGCCAAAATCAAAAAATGGTCAGAATGAAATAGTAAATTTCCAAATCGTAAACCGTCTAACGAATGATCAAAAAGGTGAGAAGACAACTTTCACTATTAATAATGTAACATATCAAGTCAAAAAGACAAGGAATGCAAACATTGATGAATTAGCCGCATATGATTACAGTCAGAAAAAATATTGTATAGTTACTTTGGAGGGAAGAAATGCAGAAAATTAAAGAATCAATCAAATCAATAAATTACAAATTGTTTTTGGCATTATTGCTTATGGGGCTATTACCCACGGTATATACAACCGTAAGAATTTTTTATCTTGGACAATTGCCTGGTGATTGGGGATACAACATAGCAAGCCAACTTTCTTGGGTTAATCTTCTTTATGAGATTATTCAAGAAGCGATTATTCTTCCATTATTCTTTTTTATTGGAAAAGCCTTTAAAAAGAATATAGATGAACTCAATAATACCGTAAGAACGGGAGCAATTGCGACATTTGGCGTTTATTCTTTATTATCAATAATTATTATAATTTTTGCCGTGCCAATGATAAAGCTTATGGCACAGGATACGACACTAATTGCGGAAACAGCTACATACATAAGACTAGAA
Source organism: Acetivibrio sp. (assembly GCF_035371925.1). Taxonomy (NCBI): domain Bacteria; kingdom Bacillati; phylum Bacillota; class Clostridia; order Acetivibrionales; family Acetivibrionaceae; genus Acetivibrio; species Acetivibrio sp. The sequence goes on from NZ_DAORXT010000116.1 coordinate 5,314, forward strand.
ACAGTCGCAAATATCTTTGCTACTCTTGTCAAATTTTTCGTCATTGTGTTAGTAACAGTCAAGAAGGAAAAGTATTTATACTTCATTCTTAGTATCCAAATGATACTATCAATCATATTAGATACTTTTTTTGTTTCATCGTTAAATGTGTCACTGCGTCTTGGTGTAAACGGTATCGCTTATACTAACATGATTATCAATGCACTATTACTTATGCTGGCGGTATACTTTTTGTATAGGGAAAAAATTGTTTTGCTTAAAAAGGCAAAGCTAAATTTCCAATGGATGAAAGAATGGCTGAAGGTTGGAGGATACTCTGGACTAGAGTCTTTCGTACGCAATATTGCTTTCATGTTGATGATAGTCAGGATGGTCAACGTTGTTGGAGAGCAGGGTACATTCTGGGTAACAAACAATTTTATTTGGGGTTGGTTGTTATTACCAATACTTCAACTTGGTGAACTTATTAAGCGTGACTGCGGTGAAGAAGGCATAAAAGCAGTAAAGAGCAAATCATATGCCTACTTTTTGATTACTGCAGTAATATGTGTATTATGGTTAGTGACAATTCCGGCATGGGAGCCCTTTATTAAGAACGTTATGAATGTAAGCAATGCACATGAGGTATATATCTTAGCGTTAATTAGCTTAGGATTCTACATTTTATTCGCCTTTAATAACGTCATTGATAGTATCTTCTACGGTCTAGGAAAAACAAATTATATGTTGTTCCAATCCTTAGTGATTAACATAGTTTACTATGGTTTAATGTTTATCCTTTATGCTACAGGCGTCTATGAGCCGACATTGACAAAAATTGCGTTGATGTTTGCCGGTGGAACAGCAATGGACAGCGTACTGACTTACTTCATTTTCTGGTGGATGCTGAAGAAGAAAAAAGGCGGCATGGAAGATAATTTGAAGGCGGAAAATGTATGAGAATTCTTGTGTGTGGCAACATCAACAGCGGAAAAAGTTATTTAATCGATAAGTTGAAGACCATGCTTCCTAAGTATGATATTGCTCAGATCGATGCATACAGAAATCAATACGGTGATGGAACAATTGAAAAGGAGCTCCTTGCACGCACTAAATTTGTAGAAGCAGTAACGAGAAATGATAATATCATCGTGGAGTTATCGGGAATGGGGCCTCTTGCAAGACAATTGCAAGAGGCAATCCCTCCAAAAACCTTTATTATTCTTTATGTGGATACAGATGCAGAAATATGTGTCCGAAGGTTAAAAGACAAAGACTTTTCAAGAATACCATATCCTGTATATCAAGAAGAAATGTCGGATACCATCCGGCGTATCGGCAAAGAATTAATTAATGGTGAACTTCATCAGCTTTGGTTGTCAAAGGCGTTGCAAATCATCAGAATAATAAGCATTGATGAGTTAACCAATCTGCCGTTCAGTCATTATGAAAAGCTTTGCGATATCCTAAAATTACTCATTCCCAACACAGATGTTAAGGAAATTGTTGCATTTGGTTCACTTGGAAGAAATGAATTAAGTAAGTTATCGGATATAGATCTTTCAATAACCACTACCATGACGGTAGATGAAGTTGCTAAGCTCTATAAATATGTTGCGGATATTACTTTTATTGATACTGTAGAGAATAAGGTTACCATTCGATTTGGAGATATCCTCATTGAATTAGTCATAGTTCAAAATCAAAAAGATAACATGTGGTACTATGTCAATTCTATGGTTAAATGCTCCGAAGCTACGGTAATTAAAGGCGATGCGGATCTTGTCCAAGCATTGCAGACAGCAATCGATGATTTTTCTTTTAACGAAGAGAAGATGATTGAGCAAACTATAAAAAGATTAATCTTTTTTGTATTATCATTGGACAACATCGCGAAGAAAGGAGATGATTATAAATTCTTCTTTCATAATAACATTATCATTCACGAAATCATAAGGCTACAGCTCTTTTCGAAAGGCGTTTTCCAATATAATTATCTTCCCAAAATGGCATTAGATAAACTGGAAGGCATCGACATTAAAAACCTTCTTTATGATTTTAACATTGATAAACAAAAGCATATCAAAAACATAAAAGCAATTACGGCAGAAACCCTAAAAAAAGTAGGATGCAAAGAGAAAAAATATTATGACATATTATGTTAGATAAAAAAGCGATGGAGCCTAAAAACAGCCTTTTCGTTCGTTAGGGGTACCCTAAAAAGCGATATTGTTCGTTAGCATAGAAGGGGGAACAAGTCCCTAATTGAGGGCAGGGACAACGAACGATAAGTAATATTTCTTGAAAGTTTTTGAGAGGGTAGCTGAAAACAGGCGAAAAGACGCGAAAAACAACAAAAAAGACACACGATGGGAGCGAGTTTATACGCTCCTTTTTCGTGTGTCTTGGTGGCG
>NZ_DAORXT010000117.1:0-7619 GCF_035371925.1 Acetivibrio sp.
CATTTTATAAATATTGTAGTAATTCTCCACCCTTTTTGTATAGATCTCCGTTTCTTTATAAGGTATAACATCAAGGCTTTTTCCCGTCGTGCTGTACTTACTGTTGTTCAGCCAGGAATGAACACATGCAGCACCGGCATTGTATGAGGCCACCACAAGGACACGATTGTCAAATTGCTTCTCCAAGTTATTTAAAAACCAGCACCCAAACTTTATATTTGTCTCCGGGTCGTATAAATATTCTGCCTTAAAATCCTTAATCCCCATCATTTCTGCAATCCAGTATGCCGTATCATCGGTTACCTGCATGAGTCCGCGGGCATTTTTATGCGAGGTCGCCTCAGGGTTAAAGCTGCTTTCTGCTTTAATAATCGAGAAAACAAGGTATGGATCCAAATTATATTCGGAAGAATATTTATAAACGTATTCCTTGTATTTCAAAGGAAACAGCATTTTAATAGTTCCTTCCAGAATTAATATAATGGAAATAACCGCCACAGCAAAAATAAAAATTTGCTTCACTCTTTTTTTTAGTCTATTAAGCACAAAAACAACCACCTTAACGAATTCTTTTTGCCATATTGAAATCACTTTTTGTAAGTTTCTTCAACCATTCTTCTAAGCTCTTCATAAGTACCGTCATTTTTAATTATTACATCAGCCAAGCTGCAATAATATTCGTCACTTAACTGGGCGTTTATTCTCTCTATTACCTGTTCATAAGACAGGCCGCTTCTTTTCATTACTCTTTTTACCCTGTTTTCCCTGTCTGCCACTACCACCCAGACTTCATCAGCAATATCGAGAAATCCGTCTTTTATCGGAATGGGTGCATCTATTACAACAGTCTTTCCCAATTTCTTTAGAATTTCATGTCTTTCTTTAATAATTTGAGCAACATGTTTGTGGGTTATACTGTTTAAAACCTCAAGTTTGGCTTTGTCATTAAAGACTTCTTTGGCAAGCTTTTTTCGGTCAATTTCCCCATCTGACAAAAGTATTTTTCTCCCAAATAAGTCTAAAATTTCCCAGTATGCCTTATGACCTTTTCGGGTGATGTCTCTTGCAATAACATCAGCATCAATTACCTCTGCTCCAAGCTCGGCCAAAATTTTAGAAACTGTACTTTTTCCGCTTCCTATTCCCCCGGTAACTCCAATTGTTCTCAAATTTCAACATCCCTCTATCACTATATTACTTTGTCTCGTACCAGTTGTTGCCCGATTTAACCTCAACAACCAGCGGTACCCTTAGACTTACGGCATTCTGCATACCTTCGGACAGAATCTTTTCGACCTCTTCCCGTTCGTCCTCGAACACCTCTACAATAAGTTCATCGTGAACCTGAAGTATCAGCCTGGACTTAAGCTTCCTCTTTTTAAGTTCACCATGCACCTTTACCATCGCAATCTTGATAATATCCGCAGCACTTCCCTGTATCGGAGTGTTCATTGCAATACGTTCTCCAAAGGACCTTATGTTGAAATTGCGCGATTTAAGCTCCGGAAGATACCTCCTTCTATTGAACATGGTGGTTACAAAACCTTTTTCTTTTCCCTCTTCCACAATATCATGCATGTATTTCTTTACGTTGGGATATCTGTCTAAATAACTGTCAATATATGTCCTTGCTTCTTTCCTGCTTATCTTAAGGTCTTTGGCGAGACTAAAATCCCCTATTCCGTACACAATACCGAAATTGACAGCCTTTGCCCTGGATCTCATAATGGGAGTAACCTCTTCCTTCGGTATTCCGAAAACCGTTGCAGCTGTCGAAGTATGGATATCTTCGTTATTTAAAAACGCATTTATCATATTTTCATCATTGGTTATATGGGCCAAAACCCGAAGCTCAATTTGGGAATAATCCGCATCAAGGAGCCGGTAATTTTCATCTGAAGGAATGAAAACCTTCCGTATCTTCCTTCCCATTTCAAGTTTTATCGGTATATTCTGAAGATTGGGCTCCGTACTGCTTATCCTTCCCGTCACTGTCACCGTCTGGTTGAAACTCGAATGAATCTTTCCTGTGTAAGGATTTATGACAGCTAGAAGTCCTTCCGCATAAGTGGATTTTAGCTTCATAAGCTGTCTGTATTCCAGTATTTTTTCCACAATTTCATGCCTGTCGGACAGCTCTTCCAACACTTCCGCATCGGTGGAATATCCCGTTTTGGTTTTCTTTATAACCGGAAGTCCCAGTTTTTCAAAAAGAATAACCCCCAGTTGCTTTGGAGAATTGATGTTAAACTCTTCTTGTGCCAAAGAGTATATTTCCTTTGTCACAACATCTATCTTTTCCTTAAGCTCTCTTGAAAACTCCACAAGGGCATTGACATTGACCTTAAACCCGTAATATTCCATATCCGCCAAGGTTCGAACCAGCGGAAGCTCAATATCATAATACAGCTCTTCCTGATTGTTTTCTTTAAGCAGACTATCTATTTTTTCGCTGACTTTGCTTATAACATAAGGATAAATACCTACAGTTTTTGAAAGAACATCGGGCTCAATATCCCGGTACAAAGTAAAGTTTTTGCCCTTTCCCGAAAGCTCCTCAACTGCCTTTACATTTAAGTTTAAATACTCTTGTGCCAGCTCGGATATTGTATAGGTGTCCTTTGACGAATTTATTATATAAGCTCCGATCATAGTGTCAAAGGCCAAACCGTTAAAGTCAATTCCCCGATTATTTAAATATACTATAAAGTTTTTAAAATCATGACCGTATTTTTTTATATTTTCATCCTCTAAGATGTCTTTAAACTGCCTAAAAAACTCATCCTCATCAATATTGTTGACAAAATCCAGATACCACGCTTCATCCTCCGCAGACGAAATTGCAACAGCAGTAAGCTTTTGCGAGAAATCTCCCGTTTTGTCAATCAAATAATAGATATAAACTTTTCCGTCTCTTTTGATATTGATTTTTAAGCCCTCAAGCTCATCAACGGTTTTTACCGTTTTAATATCAAGTTCTACACTGTCCTGGCTTTTAGCATCATTTAATCCAAACTTGTCAATAAAGCTTTTAAATTCCAGCCTCTTAAATATCTCATAGGTCTTTTCCCTGTCAATCTCCACCATTTTAAGCTCTTCAATATCGCAAAGGGTCGGCATATTTCTTTCAATCTGAGCAAGTTCCCTGCTCATAAAAGCTTGTTCCTTAAAAGCCTCAAGCTTTTCCTTTATGCCTTTCTTTTTGATGCTGTCCAGCGAGCTATAGAGATTTTCAAGACTGTTATACTCTCTTATGAGGTCCAGGGCCGTCTTTTCGCCGATACCGGGTACGCCGGGAATATTGTCGGATGCATCCCCCATCAAAGCTTTTACGTCAATAAACTGTTCGGGCTTAATTCCGTAATCTCCTACAATCCGGTTGTAATCATACTCCTCAACCTCAGTTTTTCCGCCTTTTGTTCTAGGAAGCTTAAGCTTTGTGGATGGTCCCACCAATTGAAAGGCATCCCTGTCCCCTGTAACCAATATTACTTCCATTCCCTTTTTTTCGGCGCACAGGGAAATGGAGCCCAATATATCGTCAGCCTCAAAACCTTCCATCTCCAGCCTTTTTATATTCATTGCATCCAAAACTTCCTTAAGCAAAGGAACCTGAACCCGAAGCTCATCCGGCATACCTTTCCTGTTTGCCTTATAACCTTCGTATTTATTATGCCTAAAAGTCGGAGCCTTAAGGTCAAATGCCACACAAATGTATTGGGGTTTTTCCTCTTCAATAAATTTTTGAATTATATTTAAAAAACCGTAAATTCCGTTGGTATATGTACCGTCGGATGTTACCAAAAGCTCGCGAAGTCCGTAAAAAGCTCTGTTTAAAATACTGTTTCCGTCTATGGCCATTAATTTTTGTTTGCTCATCGTAGAAAACCTCTCAATTTTTGATTATCATAAAGTAAATACTTTTCAATTCTGACTTCTCTAAATTTTATTGCTTTATCCTTCATTAGTAGGATTTCCCTTTATTGCTTGTTTATCCGTCAAGCATTTTACCGATCGGTCATTATCAATAATTAAAGAAACATTTTCTCCTTTCGTGTACATTCTTTCGCCTTCCTTGACAGGAATGCTCACCTCAACGCCGCAATCATCGGATACCAAAACAGCATATCCCTTTTCAATCCTTTTTACCACTGCATCTATAAGCAATTTTAACCATCACCTTTTTAAATTTTGTATTAAAATTTTGTCCGCTGAAGAAAAAAATCTTTCCGTATTTTAATGCAAAAAGTAAATAATGTGTACACAAGAGCATATACACAAATAATTGTACACAAAAAAGGGACTGCCGTAAACAGCTGTCCCTTAATTTTTTATAATACTTAAAGCTCAAAGAAAATTTTTTGCATTAAAAACATTCAATACTTATTTTAGACTGTTGGATACGAATTCCGCCTCATTGCACTCTAAACGGTAAATCAGCTTGTCAAGTTTGTCTTTGTTGATATCATCTATTCCAACAATTTCCAAACCATATTCGTTGTATATCTCCCTGTTTACAATCCTATTTATTTTTGCCTTAAATTCCAACGGTTGCGTTTTGTCAATTGAAGCACTTACAAACACATTTACAAGACTCTGGGGCTCGACTTCTTCTTTGAAAACCGCTCCCACACCCGTCATACTGATATTCTTGATTATGGCATATATACTGGCATCCGATCCCTTTGGGGAAAATCTTGCCTGAAAATTGGCAAGGTATCTTTTGGCACTTCTATTATTCTTTACCCTGCTGACATTTTTTATTGTAACCTGCACCAACCACGGATAAGTTACCTCAAACTCACTTATTATTCCATTAATAATATATTCATAATCTCCCCGCATAACCTGGCAAGAAACAACATCGCCTTTAAATACGTTATTCTTCAAAAACTCTTCAGGAATTCTAAAATAAATGCACTCGCCTTCAGTCTTTTGAATAACCGACAGAACCGGTTCGAAAATATAACTATGCTTAATGCTAATAACCGATCCCCGCTTGAAAATCTCTTCCTTTTCTTTAATAGACAGTACATATTCTTCTCTCTGAACCGGAATCCAATTAGACAGTTCGACATTCATCATTACGACCCCTCCTTAGACTTGTTGACAGTTCAATCCTTGAAACAGATACGAAAAACCATAATGATGATGTATTCGACAAATAGCCTAAAATATCCTTCTTAATATGAAGAATTTTCTTTTTCTTACACTAATGCTACTTCTTAAGTATTGTTATTTCAACTTTTTTGGGCTCATTCGGGTCATCTGTTTTTTCCTCAAAGGAGAGAGCATTTCCATATTCGTCCTTAAGTTTACTTACAAAGTTGTCGTATGCCGTATCATCGGCATTGAAACTCAAAACCTTCTTTTCTCCATCCGGGCTGGAAACGACAGAATCACTTGAAAAAGCCACTTCTATTATATCCTCAATAATTTCTATATTGCACGAACGGGCAATATTAATAATATTGTCAACTTCTTTTTCAATGTCCTTCGAATTGATTGTAATATATGCATCGTAAGCGGGTATACTGCCAACAGCAGCAATACCGTAAGAACCCGGCTCTTCCGAAGAAACTGCTTTTGAAGAAGGAGTAATTGAATAGGAAGAAGCATCTGCAAACTCGTTCGTCCCTTCCTTTTTGGAATTATCAGACCCGCCACTGCGTTTTTCGTTTGCAGCTTCCTCCGCCCCCTTGTTGAACTGAATCCCAGTACGGGGACTGCCATTATCTTCCGCCTGATTGGACTGGTTACCGTCATAGAAAACTGTTTCATCTGTTGCTTTGTCCTCGTAAATACCCAACATCAACCCGCTGTTATTCTCCTTTGGAGCATTGCCAAGAAGCCCTCGGTTTATAATCAAGCTTCCTGCAACAAAAACCAAAACAAGTCCGGCAGCAATGGAGGACGCAAACCCGATAAACTTTTTCTTAAACGGCACAGTCTTTTTATTTGACTCATTGCTGTTCTTTTCTGCCACAAGTTTTTGATGAAGCTCCTCTTTAAATCCGGAAGGAAGCTCAACCTCCTCTATAGAGCCCAATGCACCGACAATTTCTTTTAGTTCGTAAAGCTCGCTTTTACAGCTTTCGCAAGTTTCAATATGCTCTTCGAACTCGGTTCTAGTTTCGCTATCCAGTTCATTGTCTATATATAAAGACATTAACTCAATTATTTCGCTACAGTTTTTCATTTCCAACCCTCCTTTCAATATTATTTGACGTATTCCTCATCTATAAGTTCCTTTTTTTGTTGCAATATTTTTTTTAGAGCCTGCCGAGCCCTATTAATTCTCGACTTGACCGTTCCCTCGGGACATTTTATTATTTGGGATATTTCTTCATAGCTAAAGCCTTGAATATCTCTTAACACGATAACCGTTCTGTACTCTTCGGACAACATATTTATTGAGTCCTTCACAGCTCTTTTGAGCTCGTTATCCTCAGCCGTCAACTCAGGTCCCGGTGAATCGTCCTTAATCTGACGTTTTATTTCATTCCCGTTAAATTCTATGTCTTCATCCAAAAATACAACTTTTTTGTTTTTTCTTTTACGAATCTCATCGAGGCAGGCATTCGTTGCAACCTTATATATCCATGTATTAAAAAGGGAATCACCTTTAAAATTCTTTATCGATTTATATGCTTTCAAAAAAACTTCCTGTGCCAATTCACTGGCATCATCGTAGTTTCCCAGCATTCTAAAAGCAATGTTGAATACTTTCTTTTGGCAGCCTTCTATAAGCTGCTCAAACGCCTCAACATCACCCTTTTTTGCCCTGTCAATCAATTCTTTCTCGGAATAACTCATGCTACCAGCCTCACCTCCGGCTCAAAAATAATACACAACCAATTACTGCAAAAATAAAAAAAACTTAAAAACACCTCAGGTTTCTATTATACAATTTTTTTAACAGAATTTGAACCAGTACAGGTTTTTTTTATATAAAAGTAATATTAGTTAATCACATATATTACCAAAGGTTTTTTTTATAATTTATAGAATATACTTATCATTAGATTAGATTAAAATTAAAAGGGGTAGTAATATGATCAATACAATTCTAGTAATTGATGATAATGTTTTTGATAATGCCATTATCAAAAATTACCTTTACGGTGAAAGATACAGCATAGTTTCCGCTCAAAACGGACGCGAGGCTTTAGAGCTTATTGAAAGCCGCAATATTGACCTGATACTGCTTGATATAGTCATGCCGATAATGGATGGATATGATTTCTTGAAAGAGTTCTCAAAAACTTCTTATTATAAAGAAATTCCCGTAATTGTCGCATCCAGTCTTGACAATACGGAAAATATGGAAAAAATTCTTGAGTTTGATGTTTTCGATTATATTATAAAACCGCTAGAGCAAATCAATAAATTAATATTTTTAAACAAAATAAAATCAGCTCTAAAATACAGAAATGTTCTTTTAGAGCTAAACAAAGCCACAAGGCTCATTAATCAGTTGTCAACCAAAGAAGCATAAATCTGTTTATATTTTTCCACACAAAAGCACCAGCCGTATAAGCTGGTGCTTTTGATATTTTACTATTGAGTAAGTCTATAAGCCGGGTTCTGTATTTGATAGTCATCTATCTAGGCTATAT
>NZ_DAORXT010000118.1:0-7616 GCF_035371925.1 Acetivibrio sp.
TAAATATTATACGAGGAGGGTTTTATGAATATTAAACATTTGCTAGCTTTTTGTGTTTTTATTGCAGTAGTATTTACCTCTGCAATTGGACCCGTGATGGTAGCTAATGCAGGTGCTCCTGACGGGTGGAGAAACCTTCCGGATTTTTATGTATTCAAAGATAAGTTCAGCGGTTGGGCCGGAAGTGGTGCAGACGAATTGGAAACGATAAATGGCAGTTTGCCTGTTGACACACAAGTTACATATGAAAATCTACCTTCTTTGAGACTTAATGTTAGAACAACGCTATCATCATATTGGATGACGGTTATACTTTGTCTGGCTGAATGGAACTGCCATGATGTATCAAGATATGTTCCGAACGGATACCTGGAATTTAATGTGAAAGGCAAAAATGGAGGGGAGCAATTTTTAATCGGCGCGGTTGATCATGTCGCAGAACGTCCGTCAGGTGTTGAAAAGACTATAACCAAGCCGATAACAGATTATTGCACCATTACTACCGAGTGGCAGCACGTAAAAATACCTTTAAAGGATATTTTAGATCCGTCACTTGGCATGGACCCATATAATGCAAAGGCTATTGTTCTGGACAAAGTGAATTTGGATCCGTTTTGTGTTTGGATAAATCAGCTTAAAATAACTTCTCCCGATAAAGAAAATGCTTTTCCGGCTATTAAAGTAAATCAGGTTGGTTTTTTGGAGTCTTCTGAAAAATATGCCTTTGTCAGTGGATTTGAAGATGATTTTAATGCCACTGTCGGAACAGAGTTTCAGGTAAGGAGAGTTTCTGACGACTCGGTTGCTTATAGCGGACAATTGGTCCTCGTTGCGGATTATGACGCATATGATTCGGGAGAAAGGGTTTTTAAAGCTATATTTACCGACCTTAAAGAACCCGGTGAATATTACATTACAGTTAATGCAGAAGGTATAGATGCGTCTCCTAAGTTTAAGATAGGAAATGACATTTATAAATCTTTATTGGTTGACGCGTCAAGATACCTTTATTATCAACGTGCCAATATAGACCTTGAGGCTCCGTATTGTACCGATTACCCACGAAAAGATAAGACACCTCAGGATTTCAATTGTGCCTTTGCCTCCAATCCATCGATTACAAAAGATGTGTCAAAAGGATGGTACGATGCCGGCGATCCCAATAAGTATGTAATTACCGGAGCACAAACAGCATCAAATCTATTGAGTGCTTATGAGATGTACCCGGAAGTATTCTATGATAATCAAAATAATATTCCTGAAAGCGGCAACGGCGTTCCTGATATACTTGATGAGGTTAGATGGGAACTTGAGTGGATTTTGAAAATGCAAGATCCCGAAAGCGGCGGTTTTTATTGCTGTGTCACTTTTACAGACAACTTCTCAGCTGGCCAAAGGGTTATAATGGATAAAAAAGACAATATCGGAAATATAAAATCAACAAATGATACCGCAGCTGCCGTCGGGGTTTTAGCTCAGGCTTCATTGATATATTCGAAGTATGATCCAGCCTTTGCTAAAGAGTGTTTAGATGCTGCTAAAAGCGGATGGGCGTTTCTTCTACAGAATCCAGATAATATTAAAGCCCCAGGTGGATCTTATGCTACAGACAACGACGAATGTTCAAGGTTTTTCGCTGCAGCTTCTTTGTATAGGGCTACAGGCGATTCAAGTTGTCATGATTATGTTAAGTCAAACTATAAGAAAGTTTATTCAAGCGAATCCGGAGATGGTTCTTTTGGTTGGGAAAATGGATTTTTCAACTACATGAAAGCCAAAAACCGTGACAGTGATGTTGAAAGCTGGTTTAGAGATAGTTTTACCAAATGGGCAAATAATAAAATAAATAGAGTAAAAAACAATCCTTGGGGTAATGTAATTGAATACGGTAATTATTACTGGGGTACTAACAGTGTAATACTTGGTTGTCCTAGAGAAGTTTTACTTGGATCCGCCATTTTCGGGATGAATTCTGAGGAAGTTAATATGATGGCTCTTTCTTCATTAAACTGGATTTTAGGTGCCAATCCTATGAGAAAGAGCTTTGTATCTGGGTATGGCGATGATTGCATTAAAGAAATATTCGACACATGGAGCCAGGACGGGTTACCGGGAATTCCTAAGGGAATTATGCCCGGAGGTCCTAATAAATATAATGGTGCAAACATATCGATATTTCCTGCCAAATGCTATATGGAAAGCGCCGCCGAATTTACAACAAATGAGCACACTACAGGTTGGAATTCCCTTCTAGTGTTTATGGCAGCATATGCTAACAGTATATCAACACCAGCACCTCAAAAGAGTCCTGACTTAAACAAAGATGGAGTTATTAATATAGAAGATATTGCTTTAATAGTTAAGGTATTTAATTCGGTACGCGGAGATGACGAGTATATTGCATCTTACGACTTAAACAGCGACGGTTCAATAAATATGGCAGATGTAATGATTATTGTTAATGTTTTTAATACTATCATCCCCTGATGTTTATTAAATAATAATTATTTATCATGAGAAATATATATTTGCTTATACAAGAGAAAGTAAACGACAAGAATTTCTATCGTTTACTTTCTTTGTTTTTATATAATTCACGAGAACTACACATAGTTCAGACCTAGTAATATTAATATCATGAACCAGTTTTGGAAATAATTAACATTAGTGAAAAAGCTCCAAATCTTCTTCACTAAAACTGTTTTCATCAAAAGCAAATTCCACTTCTATACCCAAATCTCTGAAATACTCAAAAATCTCAATGGTCCTCTTTTTATATAGTCTAGCCAAAGTCGCATTTCTTTGAAATGGTCCAATCGTACCATAAGTAATAGTTTCACCATGTTTTCCCGTTTCATTTCCAAAAGCATCTGAGGCATAAACACCGACTCCAACATCTGCCTCACTTTCAGCGTACTGAGCAAATTTACTCCAGGATTCCTTTACGCTATCCTTTATGTTATCGTGACCTGCTTTTATTAATATATCATACGCATTATCCATTTCATTCTTCCAAGATTGCATATATAGAAACATTACTCTTCTTAAAGTAAATGAATTCACTTTTGATAACTTGTGTTCATCAAAAAAGTTATCTATTGGGTTATTTTCTATTATATCAACATTATCATTACTTACCTCTTTTTCCTCTTCTAGATTTAGTAATTGCAGATATGACAAAATACTTTCCTCTTCTTTTATTTTATGAATATTTGTGTTTTTTAAAATAAAATAAACATTTAATAGAAGACTAGCAATAAAAATTATATTCAAAATCTTTACTTTCATATAGTTCTCCCGAAAGATTTTATATGCACAATTCTATACAATGTTTTTGAGGACGGATACGCTCACATCCACTTTTCAAACTCATGTAATTTCCAGCGGATTGGCTTTATATCGGATTCAAAACTATTTACTTCGCTTAAAAATTTCTCAAACAAACCTTGACCATAGTCCCAACGGTCTTCTTGCGGGTCATAACATACCCCACCGAAAATTTCCGGAAGAATTGCCGCGCTCAAAAAAGCCATCCTAAACTCTAATGTATCCAAGGTTCCCCACCTTAGAGTTATCTGTTTTTTACATTCACTCAGGATAGAATCCACTTCTTTATTTACAAATACAAACTCATCTTTTGATAGGCTAAATAACGACTTTAGAAATGATTTTTTAGGCTGTGCCTCTTTTTTTATATCTTCAAAGTTAAAATCGTCAATATACATTTCAAAACCCGATATCCAGTCTTTATCTTTTAGAAGACTTATATCCGGTTCATCAAAATGTATTTTAAAAGGCAGAAAACCAAATTGGTTGGAAAAAGAAAAATCCGGGTGAATATTTACCTTCATTTTTGCATCTTGGAATCTTTTTTCCCATTTCTTGATTCCATCATCACTTACAGTTTTTAAATAAACACATAATTCAAGCATATTTTCTCCCCCACATTTATATATACGCTGAACAGCCCTGCAAAACCCTTACCGGCCTTTTAATTCGCACAAAAAAGTAGCTTTCCACTTTTTATTGTATGGCTTTATATAGACTTTGTAATAGTTGTCCGCAGTCCAAGAATCAGTAACAAGAAATTCCGGGAGATTATGAACTGCATCGGTAAAATCATACACTCTTTCGTACTCTTTTCTTTCCAACAGCTTAATCATCTCATTTGCCACAATCGGTAACACATAAGCATATTTATTCAGCTTATTAATATCATAAAAAATTCTATTTTGATTGTAAACATTTAATTCATTTATCAGGTAATCCTTTTCAATTGCATCAACATTTTTAATATGATTAATATCACTTTTAAGCATAGCTATTTTTTTGGAGTTTAAATCCAAATCCATATATTTTTCAAAAGCTCTCAATAAATCAATATAATAAAAACCTTTGGGATTTGCCCTAATTAATACAAACAATGCTTTATAAGCTCTCATAAAATGGTATATGCAATTAAAATCCATAGTGCATCTCACCCTATGAAATCCATAAAATATAACGTGAATTTCCGTCTTTACACCGGCTGCTTTTTGGCTACAATATTCTGGGCCCACTGGCCTTTCTTTATGATATACACTCCGATTGCACTCTTTAAAGCATCAGGAAGATAACATACCGGATAGGCAGCATAAATATTAAAATCTGTATATCTTGAAATCAAATAAGCCACAGGAACAACTACACCCCATGTGTATGCACTGTCAAAGACAAGGGTAATAAACGTTTTGCCTCCCGAACGTATAGTAAAATAGCTGCAGTGGGATACGGCAAAAAACGGCATGTAAAGTGCACTCACCTTCATGAAGTGAGCTGCAAGGCTTCGCACATCTTCAGTTGTATTATATATGTGCGGTATTACAGGAGCTACAGCTATGAGTATCGCCCCGACTACAAAACAGGTACATACACTGAAAAAAATCAATTTCCATGAGTATTCTTTCGCACGGGACATATCACCGGCTCCGAGAGCTTGCCCTACCATAACGGCAACCGCCGACCCCATTGATATAAATACTACATTAAACAGGTTTGTTATGGTATTGGATATATTAAGAGCACCAACAACATTCAGTCCATATGTTGAGAATATCTGCGTCAACATTGATACTCCAATCGACCACAAAATCTCATTTATCAGTAGAGGCATTCCCTTATTGAATATTGTCAGTGCAAGTTTCCCCGGAACCCTTAAAGAACGGTAAAGTCCAACTATGAACCCAAATCGAGCCGTATTCCTATGGGTGTATACAGCTATAATCACCAACTCCACATAGCGGGATATAACCGTTGCAATAGCAGCACCCGCGACTCCCAATTCGGGAAAACCCAGTTTACCGAATATCAACACATAGTTTAAGCACAGGTTTGTTACCACAGCAGCTATACTTGCTACCATAGGCAGCACTGTCTCACCGGCCTCACGAAGAGTACTTCCGTATGCCTGGGACAATATGAAAGGCAAAAGCCCCCACAGCATTATTCTCAAATAAGCGTGTCCGTGCTCCAGCATTGCCGCCGCTTCCAGCGGGTCTCCCTCTCCCTTAAGAAACAGAGAAATCAGCCAATCTCCTCCAGTCAAAAATACTGCCAGTGAAACCACTAATATCACAGCAGAGATCCACAGCTTATATCTGAATGTATACCTAACACCGTCATTATCGCCTGCTCCAAAAAACTGTGCGCCAAAGATACCGGCTCCGGCCAAACCTCCGAACACCGCCAGATTGAATACGAACATAAGCTGGTTTGCAATTGCAACACCGGACATTTCAGCTGTCCCCACCTGTCCGACCATAATATTGTCGAGCAGGTTGACAAAATTGGTAATAGAGTTTTGAATAATAATCGGTAGGACAAGCACCAGTACTGTTTTGTAGAATTTTCTGTCACCTATGAACGTTCTTTTGAACCTTTTAAAAATATTGCCAAAATATGATACTTTATTCATCCAAATATCCTCTCGTTTCCTTCCGTATCCGTATATTTTAGCATAGTTCAAAACTATAGTCCATAGTCTAAAAAACTTATAAATCAGAGGTTCATAACTGTTGCTAAACTTTTAATTACTTTTATGTTATCTAGCGACTAAAAACAAAATTCTTACTCCATACCAAATTTAAAGCTCATCGGTCCGTAGATTACAAACCAATGAGCATAAGTTATACTTAAATATTTTCTTATACCTTTAAAGCTTTTTTGAAATAAAGGCAGTTCAAATCAATTTTTAAAAATCTCTCTTTGTCACCGAGCGAGCTGTAATAATTTTTCCACTTCCTTCATATAATCGGAATCATTCTTGACAACTATATCCGGTGTTATACCGCTTTCCGTTAGGTTCTGACCTTCCACATTCCAGTAAAAACTCGCAAGGTATACGGCAAAACCTTCTTCCTCATTATGATACACTATATGGCTGGTGTTTTCTCCAAAAGTGGTACGTCCAATAACGATAGTATTTTTTAAGTGTTTTTTTAGCCCTAATGTAAGAAGTTCCGCACTATTTGCCGTATTCTCATTAACGAGAATCAATATTTGCTTAAACTCAACATAATCGGCAGCAGAATAAGGAGAGACCGTATATCCGTTCCAGAAGTATGTATAATAATATATCAAACATTCCGGCAGCAAATAGTCAAGAATAGCATCTGCAGTTAGAATATATCCTCCTCTGTTGTCCCTTAAATCAATTACAAGAATTTTTTCCTTGGGATTTTCAATCTTGTCCAGTTTCTCGATAAATTTATCCTCGAGGTCTAACGTAAAGCTTTTTATTTTTACATAGACCGCATTGTCTCCCAAATCCTTTATCTCAATCTGTCCATCACCATATCCATGTGTAAAACTGCTTTCATCCATACAGAAAGTAAAAACATCATTGTCTGCTTTGATAGATTCAATATACTGTTCCACATCATCAAAATTGTACTTGATCTACCATACTCGCTAACTTCCGTAACTTGACTGCCATCATGCTTCATTTTATATATTTTCCCGCCACCTATATGACTTTCAAAATATATCCACCCATCAGCGACATTCATATAGCTCATTGGATAATCATTCAACCTTCGGTCGTCAGTACCGTCAAGCTTCATTTTGTGAGGTTTGAAATGATCAGTAAGTAATATATAATATATCCATCCATCATATATTGTAATGCAATCCATGTCTTGATTGCTGATTTTTATCCTTTCCGTCCCATCTGGTTTCATCCTGAAAAACCCCTCTTCTTTAGGGTTATTTGTCTCGGTATACCTGCAATATCCGTAAATATAGCCATCATATGCAGTTAAGTTATCATACCGGCCATTATATATCTTTTTCTTCTGGCTTCCATCCTCTTTCATTCTATATAGTCCGCTGCCGTCAAAGGAATAATAGACCCAGCCGTCATACTTTAAAACGAGACCTCTATTGGCCATGTTGCCCGAAGTATTTAAACTGATATTTGGTGTATTAGGCAAAGCAAAACAGCCTATAGATGCAAAAAAAATTACACACAAAAAAAAACAAGCGAAAATAACATACATTTAATTTTTTTCATTTTTATATACATTCCTTGTACAATTAATATTGTTATTTCATCAGTGACTTTTGCCACTGTTCGACCC
>NZ_DAORXT010000119.1:0-7605 GCF_035371925.1 Acetivibrio sp.
GGAGGTTGTTTATGGCTTTTATTAACGAAAACTATCTTAAGCTTCCGGGAAGCTATCTTTTTTCTGAAATTGCAAGGAGAGTAAACTGTTTCAAGCAAGAAAATCCCGATGCAAAAATAATACGGCTGGGAATTGGAGATGTTACAAGGCCGCTGGCGCCGGCGGTTATCGATGCTTTGCACAAAGCGGTGGATGAAATGGCCAAAGAAGAAACTTTCAGGGGATACGGACCTGAGCAGGGCTATCAATTTTTAATCGCCAAAATAATTGAAAATGACTATGCTCCTAGAGGTATAAAGATTGATGAAGACGAGGTATTTGTAAGTGATGGAGCAAAGAGCGATACCGGAAACTTTCAGGAGATATTTGGCTTGGACAACAAAATTGCGGTTACCGACCCGGTATATCCGGTTTATGTGGACAGCAACGTTATGGCTGGAAGAACCGGGGATTATCTTGAGCACGGGTACTTTGAGAAAATGACCTATCTTCCGTGCACTGCCCAAAACAACTTTATTCCTGAGCTTCCCAAAGAAAAAGTGGATATTATTTATCTTTGCTTCCCCAATAACCCGACGGGAATGACTCTCTCCAAGGAAGAACTCAAGAAGTGGGTTGACTATGCTAGAAAGAACCGCGCTATTATACTGTTTGACTCGGCATATGAAGCGTTTATCCGTGAGAAAGATGTGCCTCACAGCATTTACGAGGTTGAGGGAGCGGACGAAGTAGCAATTGAATTCAGAAGCTTTTCCAAGACAGCAGGGTTTACCGGAACAAGATGTGCTTACACTGTTGTGCCTAAAAAGGTTGTGGCATATACCAAAAATGGAGAAGCATATCAGCTCAACAGTCTTTGGAACAGGAGACAGACAACAAAATTCAACGGCGTTCCGTATATCATACAGCAGGCTGCAGCGGCAGTGTATACTCCTGAGGGCCAAAAACAGATAAAAGAAACCATAGACTATTATATGGACAACGCAAAAATAATAAAACAAGGCTTGGAAGACATCGGCCTTACCGTATTTGGAGGAGTGAATGCTCCATATATCTGGCTTAAGACTCCGGATGGCGTAAGTTCATGGGAATTTTTCGATATCATGCTAAAAGAAATAAATGTTGTCGGAACACCGGGCTCGGGCTTTGGACCAAGCGGTGAAGGATATTTCAGGTTGACAGCTTTTGGAAGTAGAGAGAACACATTAGAGGCTGTTGAGAGATTCAAAAATTTGAAACTTTAGTAGGAATTCTTTGCTGCTTTAACTTAATAGATTGTATTAAAAAAAATTATACACATATACTAAGAATACTATTTTTATGAGGATATATGGATTTTTGAAGACGGGTGAAATATGAATTCTAGAAAAAGTATTCTTTATATATGTGTAGTTTTTTCGTTGATTTTATTTATACAGGGAATATATACTCTTTTGTTTGCAGAAGAGGAATACAACGGTACGGAGTTTGGTGGCGAATACAACTTTGTGGAGATTGTAAAAGGAAAAACTGATGAGGAAAATGAGCCAAAGGACTCTGTCTCATATATAAATGTGCTTGTATTGGGTCTTGATGATGATGAAATGAGATCCGACGTTATTGCGCTTATAAACTACAGCCCTAATGAAAACAAAATGAACATATTGTCCATTGCCAGGGATACCAGAGTAAAATTCAACGGCAAATACACGAAGATAAACTCTCTTATCGGAAAAGGCGGAGAAAAAACGGTAATTGATATGGTGGAGGATATAACCGGTCTTCCTGTAGATTACTACGTTACTTTGAATTTCAAAGGCTTTAGGGAAATTGTCGATGCATTGGACGGTGTTGAGATAGACGTACCCTTTGACATGGACTATGACGATCCGTATCAAAATCTTCATATTCACCTAAAGAAAGGAAAGCAGGTGCTGGACGGCAAAAAAGCGGAGCAATTTGTAAGGTATCGCAAGGGAAATCATCAAGGAGAAGGTTATGAAGACGGGGACCTTGGACGGATAAAAATGCAGCAGCTTTTTATCGAAGAGTTTGTAAAGCAAAAGATTAAATTGAAATACTTACTTAAAGCAAATGAAATTTTTTATACTCTGAAAAAGAATATGAGGACAAATATTGAGATTGGAGACATACGTTATTTTATCAGGGATATAAAAAATATAAAGACACCTGTAATTGAAGGATACACTTTGCCGGGATATTCGAGGTATATTGGAAGTCAGTGGTTTTATATATATAATAAGAAGGAAACAAAGAAGCTTATAGAAGAAAATTTCTATTATACCAATTAATAGATATTGTAATTAATGGGATGAGGTATTTTAAAAATCAGCTGTAACGGGCTGATTTTTTTGATGTTTGAGGGATTGGATATAATTATATAATTGCTTAAAACTATTAATTTATGTATTATAGTTTTAGGAGAACAAATGATTTGAGGTGTTATTTAGTTTGAAAAATATAGGTTTTACCACAAGCGTACCTGTGGAAGTGATATTTGCAGCAGGACACAGGCCTGTTGATTTAAATAATGTATTTATTACTAATGACAACCCCGGAAAAATGATAGAAGCTGCTGAAAATGCGGGATTTCCCAGAAATACCTGCGCGTGGATAAAGGGTATTTACTCTGCCGTTATTGACATTGGAGGAATAGACGAACTTATCGGTGTTGTTGAAGGTGACTGCTCAAATGCAAAGGCGCTGGTTGAGGTTTTGGAGCTTAAGGGGATACAGTGTTATGAGTATTCGTACCCAAATTCCAGAAGCTATGACCAGGTGAAAAGGGAAATTGAAAAATTTTGTACTCATTTTGATGTCAGTTATGAAGAGTGTTTGAAAGTTAAAAAGGAATTGGATAAAATTAGAAAAAGACTTTCTTATCTCGATGAACTGACATGGAAGCACAACAAGGCCGGCGGATTTGAAAATCACATATGGCAGGTTTCCAGCAGTGATTTTAACGGAGATTATGTTACTTTTGAACGCCAGCTGGACGATGTGATTTCTTCTATTGAAAAAAGAGAGCCAAAAACACAAAGCAAAAGAATAGGATATATAGGGGTTCCGCCTATTAATGGAGATATATACGAATTTATTGAGTCTCTTGATGCCAGAGTGGTATACAATGAAGTACAGAGACAGTTTACAATGGCTGATTCCATTGATATTGAGGATATTGTGGAAGAGTACAGGAGATTTACCTATCCGTACAGTATAAGAGGCAGGCTTGAGGATATAATTGCCCAGGTGGAAAAAAGAAAAATTGACGGTATTATACACTACACCCAGGCATTTTGCTTTAGAGGTATTGAAGATATTATAATAAGGAAAGAACTCAATGTTCCGGTTCTCACCCTTGAAGGGGACCGGCCCGGTAAACTGGACCAGAGGACAAAGCTTCGCATTGAGGCATTTATTGATATGCTTGATGAGTAAATTAGAATAGATACTTTATCGGAAAAGGTGAATTATGAGAGTATTGGGAATAGATTTGGGGAGCAGGGCGGTTAAGCTGGTCATTTTTGAAAATGGTATTTTTTTAGACAGCATGGTTTATGACACCGCATCTTTTTACCGTGACTTTTGCTCCAATGTAAATCAAAAAATCAGCATTGATTTTGAAAAACTTGATATCGGCCGCTTTGACAGCGTGGTGAGCACCGGCTACGGGAGAAACAATGTAAATGTGGAAAATTCGACGGTGATACTGGAGCTAAAAGCTCACACTTATGGTGCAGTGTGGCAGACCGGTCTTGAAGATTTCACGCTTCTTGATATAGGCGGGCAAGACAGCAAAGTTGTATCGGTTAGAAACGGGAAAATGGCGGATATGGTTTTGAACGACAAGTGCGCCGCATCCTGCGGAAGGTATCTGGAGAACATGGCAAATGTTCTCGGCATCAGCCTTGAGGAACTTACGGGACACTATGAAAATCCGGTGGAGCTAAATTCTACTTGTGCAGTTTTTGGCGAATCGGAGCTTATCGGAAAAATATCCGAGGGATACAGTATCAGGGAGCTTGCTGCAGGAGTAAACTATTCTCTTTTTAAAAGGATTAAACCGATAATTGAGAGATTTCCCCATGAAAATCTGGTGGTCTGCGGTGGCGTTGCCAGAAATAATGCCCTATTGGAATTTATAAAATCAGAGCTTGATTTTAAAAGGGTTGTTGTGCCTAGAATGCCCCAGCTAAACGGCGCTATTGGCTGCTGTGCTTTTAAGGTTAGGAAAGGAAGCAAAAGTTTATAGAAATTCGAAATGAATATTTTTTTGAAAAAGCATTAATATACTGGTATACTTATATAAATCGCATCAATTAATGTTACGCTGCTATAGCAAAGTACATTGATAGTTATATTCACTAAATATTCTAATGTTATTGGAGAGGATATTATGAGAAGAGCTGTTGTATTATTATCCGGAGGTCTTGACAGTACCACTTGCTTGTCGGTTGCTTTGGCAGAAGGCTATGAGGTTTATCCCCTGTCTTTTGACTACGGTCAGAGGAACAGAAAGGAGCTTGAGAGCGCAAAGCAGGTAGTTAAGTATTTTAAAATTAAAGAGCACAAAGTCGTAAAGATAGGAAATGTTGGGGGAAGCGCTCTTACGGACATGGAAATAGATGTTCCGGATTATAAAGGACTTCCTAGCATACCTGTCACATATGTACCGGCAAGAAACATAATTTTTTTGAGCTATGCGGCAGGATATGCCGAGGTGGTTAATGCAGAGGCTATCTTTATAGGTGTTAATGCTGTGGATTACAGCGGTTATCCCGATTGCAGGCCGGAATTTATTGAAGCTTTTCAAAAGGCAATAAATGTGGGAACGAAGAACGGTGTGAATGGAAGACCGGTCAAAATAATTACTCCATTAATAAACCTTTCTAAAGCGGAGATTATAAAGCTGGCATGTGAGAACAATGCACCCCTTCATTTGACCACAACCTGCTACAGAGGCGGAGAAAAAGCATGCGGTGTCTGCGACAGCTGCGTTTTAAGGCTCAAAGGATTTAAAGAGGCTGGAATTGTGGATGCCATAGAATATATGGAGCAAACTTGATTTAAATATAATTTTGAAAGGATTGCAGTTATGAAAATTGGAAAGGTTTCTATAACAAAGGTGTTTACATTCGACAGTGCGCATCATTTGGTGGACTACGACGGTAAATGCAGAAACATTCACGGACATACTTACAAATTGGAGATTACATTAAAGGGTTTTCCCGATAAAAACGGTTTGGTAATGGACTTTCATGATTTGGAAGACATGATAGAAGATGAGGTGCTGGATAGAATAGATCACAAGTACCTTAATGATGTATTTGATTTTAATCCCACCTGTGAAATGATAGGACTTTGGCTTTGGGAAGAGATTGCAATAAGGGTAAAAAATACTCAATGCAGCCTAGAAAAGCTTGTACTGTGGGAAACCCCCACCAGCTATATAACAATTGACAAGCATGATATGGAGTAGTTTCGCTTTCGAAGGAGAAAATAGCATGAAAGTAAATGAGATATTTTTAAGTGTTCAGGGAGAAAGTTTGTCTGCAGGATTCCCAACTGTATTTGTCCGCTTTACCGGCTGCAACCTTCGATGCAGTTATTGCGATACAAGATATGCATATGATGAGGGGAAAGAAATGACCCCTGCTGAAATATTTGAAGAGATAAAAAAGCTTCATTATAAAAGGGTGTGTCTTACGGGGGGAGAACCTCTTTTGCAAGAAGAGTTGGGACAACTTCTGACTCTTCTTGATGACTATATTGTGACGATTGAAACCAATGGTTCGGTAAACCTTGGAAGAGTAATGCTTAAAAATCCAAGGCATTCTTATGTTATGGACATGAAGGTGCCCTCGTCGGGATGTAGTGATGAGATGCTGTTTGAAAATTTCGATTTACTGAGAGATTGTGATGAAATAAAGTTTGTGATAGGAACTAGAGCGGATTACGAATGGGCTAAAACTGTAATTTCAAAATATCACAGAAAAGGAACCGTAACCTTTTCTCCGGTATACGGTAAAATCGATTATTCCGGCATAGTCCAGTGGATACTCGAGGACAAGCTTGAGGCAAGATTTCAGGTTCAGCTTCACAAGGTGATCTGGGGACCTGATAAAACAGGGGTATAGATAGTATGTATAATTGGGAAGAACTAATAAATGTATGCTCAAACTGTGAAAAGTGCCGTTTAAGCAAAACGAGAACCAATATTGTAATTGGGCGGGGAAACATAAATGCACCTCTAATGCTTGTGGGAGAAGGCCCCGGTGAACAGGAGGACCTCCAAGGACTTCCTTTTGTAGGACCGGCGGGAAAGCTTCTGGACTTGTTGCTTAGAGCAATGAGAATAAAAGAGGATATGTACTATATAGCCAATATTGTAAAGTGCAGGCCTCCAGGCAACAGGGTTCCTACGGATGAGGAAGCCGAAATGTGCCTGCCTTATTTGAGAAATCAATTGGTACTGGTAAAACCCCGTATAATAGTGTGTTTGGGTGCAACAGCAATGAAATACATAATTGGCAGGGATGCGAAGATTACAAAAATCCGAGGTCAATGGATTGAAAGAAAGGGATATTGGATTATAGCCACTTTTCATCCGGCAGCATTACTAAGGGATGAATCAAAGAAGGTTCTTATGTGGGAGGACTTTAAAAAGGTAAAACAGAGGTTGGATAGTATATGTCAAAATCAGAGCAGCTAAAGAATCTATATGATTTATATAAGAAAGAGTTTTACGGAAGAGAAATTGTTTTAGGAGATGGAAATGCCGATTCCCGACTGGTATTGATAGGGGAAGCGCCGGGAAGGGAAGAGGTTTTGAACTCAAAGCCTTTTGTAGGTGCTGCGGGAAAGAACCTTGCAGAATTTCTAGACAAGCTGGGACTTAAGAGAGAGGACATATATATAACCAATGCAATCAAATACAGGCTCTCAAAGGTAAATCCGGACACCAACAGGGTTTCAAACAGACCGGCAACCAAAAATGAGATTCTGGATAATAGGGACTATTTGCTAAAGGAGATTGAAATTATTAATCCAGAGTATATTGTCACCTTAGGTAATGTACCCTTAAGGGCGGTGTACGGAGACTTTGGCATTACTATCGGTGAAGTTCACGGCACTTTAAGCAAAATCAAGGTTTTGGAGGCTGAGTATAATCTGTTTCCCCTCTATCATCCTGCGAGTATTATATACAATGCAAAGCTAAAAGAGATTTATAATGAAGATTTAAACAAGTTAAAGCTAATAATAGGCTAGCAGGGATTTCGTTTTTATTCAAAATGGAGTATGAGAATGCAAAATGGGAAATAATATTGCGAAAAAAAGCGTATTATTTATTAATTAATAGGATAAAATAAATTCTAGGTTGATAATTAAGATTATCAAGTGATTTTTGGTGTAAAATAACCCCTTGACTTTATTATATTTTCGGTGTTATAATTTAAAAGCTGTCAGGGCTGACATCTTCGAGACGAATAAAGTCGAGAAGGTACAGAAAAATGAAAAAAATACCTCTAAAAAGGTGTTGACAAAAAGACGACAGCATGATAACATATAAAAGTCGCGCTGAGAACAAAGCGCGAAACGCTTGAA
>NZ_DAORXT010000120.1:0-7425 GCF_035371925.1 Acetivibrio sp.
ATTTGAGTCACTTCTTTTTTATCATGTTTGGGCAATTAATTTTACAACTTACCTCCCAGCTTTGAAATTGAAATTGACGATGCGGGAAACGTTTTGAATTTAAAGCCGTTAAATAACGATGCAAAAACTCTTGCAAAAGGGCTAAAGATTGACAAAACAAACGTTTCCAATGCCATTGATATTATAATAGATGAGACTATGAAAAGCAATGCTATAAGCGAAACCGAAAAAGATTGTGTTTTGATTTCAAGTACATTAAATCTCAAAAAAGAAGAACGCACCGAAGAATATCGCAATGAAAAGGAAAAGCTTGATATTATCATAGATTCAGTGAAAGAAAATATACAAAAGACCGGCAAAGCCGATGTATATCTCGTTCAGGCCGATATCGACGATAGAGAAGCCGCACGAATTGAAGGAATTTCTACCGGAAGGTATGTGTTGTACAACAAGTACAAAGTTTTAGAAAACGATCTGTCCTTAGAAGAAGCTAAAGAGGTTGATGTTAATGAGTTGATAAAGATAATATCTGAAGATGAATCAAAAAAAGCAATTTCACAGGAAACATCCGTGCCAACACCAACAACGTCACTGATTCCTTCACCGGCATTTACATCGCCTTTACCGCCGACATCAGCACCTACGCCGTCTCCCACATTGAAGCCGACATCAACGCGTGCATCGGCGCAGCAAACGACACGGGCACCGGCAATAAAGCCTACTTCAACACCGGCACCTACAGTTGAGATTACTTCAACACCTACGCCTACTTCAACGCCGACGCCTGCTCCTAAAATAGCATATTCACAGTTTATGAGATTTGAATCGTTCAACTATCGCGGATATTATATTCGGGTTAAATCGTTTTCAGGCTACATCGAACCATATGTAGATCCTGTGGAAGATTCCATGTTCAAGATAGTTCCCGGCCTTGCAGACCCGAGCTGTATTTCCTTTGAGTCGAAGAATTATCCGGGATATTACTTAAAACATGAAAACTTCAAGATTATTCTAAAAAAATATGAAGATACCGATTTGTACAGAAAAGATGCAACCTTTAAAGTTGTACCGGGCTTGGCGGATGAAAATATGCTTTCTTTCCAGTCAATCAATTATCCTTTAAGATATATTAGGCATAGGGATTTTAATCTTTATTTGGAGAAAATTGAAAACGATCTCGGTAGAAAGGATGCCACATATATAGGAATAAAAGCCGATGAGTAGCAAGTATATTTTTATCACCCGTACAATATAATCTTATAAAAGAGATTATATTACGGGTGAACTATGAACCTCTATACACTCTCAATAATCGCACTTATTGCATTGGTATTGGTCATAAATATAAAAAAAGCAAGGGTTATTTACATTAAGTCCCTTATGCTTCCCGCGGTGTGTGTGATTTTTATTCTTATGCTCATTATTTTTTCCGACACCGCGGTAAAATCCGCCGGCAGCGGGCTTAGCCTATGGCTTAATGTTGTATTTCCTTCCCTCTTCCCCTTTTTTGCTGTATCAGAAATCCTTTACAGGACAGGGTTTATTAAGGCAATAGGAATACTTTTAGAACCCATAATGCGTCCTCTTTTCAATGTGCCCGGCTGCGGCTCCTTTGCCTTTGCCATGGGAATAACCAGCGGTTATCCTGTCGGTGCCAAAATCACGGCAAGCATGAGGGAAGAAAAGCTCCTTAGCAAAACAGAATCCGAAAGACTATTATCTTTCACCAACAACTCAGGTCCCCTTTTCATCATTGGAGCTGTTGCAGTCGGTATGTTCAGAATGCCTGAATTGGGACTTTTGCTTCTTGTATGTCACATACTGGCAAGCATCACAGTGGGAATTCTCTTTCGTTTCTATGGAAGAAACAGTCGGGAAGACAAAGCAAAAGACGGCAAAAATCTCTGGACGAGATTCAAAAAAGAACTGGCATATAACAGCAGACAAAAATTAAACCCCGGAACAATGCTCGGAGAAGCCATAAGAAACTCAATTAACGTAATGCTCTCCATCGGAGGATTTATTACTCTTTTCTCGGTTATTATAAATATCCTGATTGAAATTGGATTTATATCCTGTCTGTCGTCATTTATTTCACCGTTGCTATCTCCTTTTGGAATAAAAAGAGAAATAGTTTTGGCCGTATTGAGCGGTTTTTTTGAAATGACGACAGGAACAAGCATGGCAAGCAAAGCAGCAAACACAACGCTCCAGGGCCAGCTTGCAGCGGTGAGTCTGTTGCTCGGATGGGCAGGCCTTTCGGTGCACTTTCAGGTTTACAGCATTGTAAGCCGAACCGATATAAGCATAAAGCCTTATTTATTTGGTAAAATGCTTCAGGGAGTGTTTGCAGCAATTTATATTTCAATCGCAATGAAATTACCGTTTACGGCTTCTTTGACAGCCAAAAGCGTTCTTAATGTCATAACACCTTTTTCAGACTTTACATGGTATAATGCCTTGATATATTCGGCTCAGAATGTATTTGCATCATTTTGCATCCTTTTGATTCTCACAGCAATATCACTGACATTTCACTTTATAAGATATATATGCAAAACTGTTTTATGTCGCTCCATACTTTAAAACAGCCTGAAAATTTTGCTGTTATTTTAGTTCTTCCCTATTTTCCCTTATTACTTGCAAAGTTTCTTCCAAAATTTGCTCAACCTTGTTTAAGATACTGTCAGCATATTCCTTTGTTCCAAGTCTGATTTCTCTTGCATTTTTCTGCGCATTGGAAATAATCTCATTTGACTGCTCGTATGCTTTTTTTGTAATTTCATGTTCATCAATCAAGGATGCAATCTTGTTCTCCGCATCCTTTATTATATTATTGGCTTCCCTCTGTGCTTCAAGGAGAATTCTCTGCCTCTCCTCCTTTACCCATTTCGCCTGTTTTAGGTCATCGGGAAGTTTCAACCTGATTTCCTTGATAATCTCAAGTATTTCTTCCTTATCCACCAAACACTTTCCTGAAAACGGTACACTAACACTTTTTTCAACAAGATCCTCAAGTGTTTCCAGAATTGCAAGCATCTCCATATTTATCCCTCCTAAGGGTTTTTAGCAAGCCTATTTTCGAAACTTATCCATAATTCTATCCTTTATACAGTCCGGCACAAGTCCGTCAATGTTGCCTTTATTACGGGCAAGTTCCCTTACAGAGCTGGAACTTAGAAAAGAATAGTTGATATTGGTCATCATAAACAGCGTCTCAATGTCGGAGTCAAGATTTTTATTCAAAAGAGCCATTTGCAGCTCATATTCAAAATCCGAAACAGCCCTTAAACCCTTGATAATAACCTTCGAATTCTTTTTCTTCATAAAATCTATTAAAAGCCCTGAAAAGCTCTCAATTTCCACATTATTTATGTCTTTAACGGCGCATTTTAACAGTTCCACCCTTTCTTCCAAGGTGAAAACCGGATTCTTGCTGCTGTTTACAAGCACTCCAACCACAAGCTTGTCACACAATTTTGCTGCCCTTTGAATTATGTCCATATGACCGTTTGTTACCGGATCAAAACTTCCGGGATATACATATATATTCACTCTTCATACCTTCCTGCTTTAAAAATTAATTCTCTTTAGCCTCATACAGGTTTTAGCCTGTAAAAGGATATAACAGTATCGCCATACTTTTGCCGGCGGTACCTTTCAAGACCGCCCACCTCTTCAGGAACTTCGTCTTCTACGTCATGCTCTGCAACAATTATTCCTTCCTGCATAATTATATCATTTTCAGCTATGTTTTTTAAAGTTTTCTCAACAAGCCCTTTGCCGTATGGCGGATCAAGAAATATTATATCAAATTTTTTGTTGTTTTTCGAAAATTTATTCAATGCCACAAAAACGTCACCGGCTATAACTGTAGCTTTGCTTTCAAGCTTTGTATGGGCAAGGTTCTCCTTTATTGTATGGAAGCATTCGCTGCTTTTATCCACAAACACAGCAGAATCGGCACCTCTGCTTAGCGCCTCTATGCCCAGACTCCCCGTGCCCGCATATATGTCCAAAACATTTGCACCAGGTATCAAAGCAGCCAATATATTAAACACTGCTCCTTTTACCTTGTCCGATGTCGGCCTTGTAGTAAGTCCTTTTATTGTTTTAAGCTTGTGTCCCTTTGCTGTTCCCGCTATAACTCTTAAAATGACAAATTCCTCCACTTGACATTGAATATTCTCGCTAAATTCAATATTATCACTATAATGATATTTTATATTATCATATACAATTGTCAATCATAATTCGACTTTTAATTCAAACTTACGTCATTTAGCTTTCCCATAAATTTCTCGGCAATTTTTTCCTTCAGCTTAATATTTTCCTCCATGCATAAATTTCTATCTTTTTTTAAAATCTCCTGCGCAGCTTCCTGCGCTTTTTTTAAAATTTCCATATCCCTATACAGGTTTGCAATTTTAAGGTCGGGCAATCCATGCTGCCTTGTGCCGAAAAATTCCCCCGGTCCTCTTATCAAAAGGTCTTTTTCGGATATTACAAAGCCATCTGAAGTCTCTTGCATAACTTTCATTCTCTCTTTTGCGATTTGGCTTTTACTTTCATTATAAAGAATGCAGTAGGACTGGTGCAAGCCCCTTCCCACACGGCCCCTTAGCTGATGAAGCTGAGCAAGCCCAAACCTCTCGGCATTTTCCACAACCATAAGCGTTGCATTGGGAACATTTACTCCAACCTCTATAACTGTAGTGGATACAAGAATATCGATTTCTCCGTCTAAAAACTGCTGCATGACCTCTTCTTTTTCATTGGCGGGCATTTTCCCGTGGAGTAGACCCACTCTAAAGTCTTTGAAGTCCTCTTTTGCTATTTTTTCCGCCGTTTTTAGAGCGGATTTTGCTTCTATTTCATCCGATTCGTCCACCAGAGGACATACTATATAAGCCTGCCGGCCTTCAAGTATTTCTTTTTTTATAAAGCCGTTTATCCTCTCTCTCATACTGTTATCAACCGCATAGGTTTTTACAGTCTTTCTTCCTGGCGGAAGCTCGTCAATTATGGATATATCCAAATCACCATAAAGGATTAGGGCAAGAGTTCTGGGAATGGGAGTGGCCGTCATTACAAGGATGTCCGGATTTATTCCCTTGTTGGAAAGCATTGCCCTTTGCCTTACTCCAAAACGGTGCTGTTCATCGGTTACAACCAGTCCAAGCTTTGAAAAACGAACCTTCTCCTCAATAAGCGCATGGGTACCTATAACTATATCTATCTCACCGGACTCGATTTTCAAAAGAAGCTCACTCTTTTGCTTCTTTGTCAGGCTTCCCACCAGCAAAGCAGTAGTTATCCCATGCTTGTCCATAATTTTTTTTAACGATTCATAATGCTGCTTTGCCAAAATCTCAGTAGGAACCATCATCGCTCCCTGATATCCGCTCTTTACCGCTTTAACCAGTGCCAAAGCCGCAATAATTGTCTTTCCTGAGCCCACGTCCCCCTGAACAAGCCTGTTCATCACACGGCTGCTTTCCATATCCTTTTCTATCTCTTCCCATACTTTTTTCTGGGCATTGGTAAGTTTAAAGCCTATGCTGTCTATAAAATCCTCCATCACTTTTCTATTTGGCTCAAAGGCAATACCTTCTTTGCCGTCGAAAAGCACGGTCTTGATGCTAAGAAGCCCCAACTGCAGCAAAAAAAGCTCCTCAAACACCAGCCTGTACCTGGCGTTTTTAATATCCCCTTCATTTCGGGGAAAATGGATATTGGAAAAGGCATAATTTATATCACAAAGGCAGTATTTTTTTCTCACCCATACAGGCAATACATCCTCCATATTCCCCACAACGAGCTCTAAAGCATTCTTAATCACACTTCTAATTATGTTTTGTGTAAGATTTGCTGTTGCATGATAGACCGGCACAATTTTCATTGTATTTTTAAACTCTTCTTTATCGGCCTTCTCATAAACCGGATTCTGTACCTCCAAGGTTTTATAGCCCCGTACTATCTTTCCATAAAAGATATAGCTTTCACCAACATTCAATACCTTTTTAATATAGGGCTGATTGTACCATGTCCCTATTATAGTTCCCGTATCATCCTTTATATATGCCTGGTACAAAGTCAATCCGCGCCTAATATTTCTTTCCGTGACTTTCGACATAACAATGCCTTCAAAGGTGCAGCTCTCACCTTCCGTAAGCTCGCATATTTTTTTTATACTGCTCCTGTCCTCAAAGTCATAGGGAAAATGGGTAATCAAATCTTCAATATTAAAAATGCCGAGCCTATGAAAAAGTTTTGCCCTTGCTTCTCCAACGCCTTTAATATTCATTATGGATTCTTTCAGCATACCTTTTGTATCGCTGTTCATAATATGCCCATCCTTTGCAAATTGCATCTGATACAAATAATTTTAATATATATAAGGCTTTTTTGCCATATATGCAAAAAAAACTTGATAATAGTGCAAACTATATGTTAAAATAGGTATTGTTTTTAATGTGCAAAAAATATCGTGGATTAATTTCTCCAGATTCAAAGGAGGTGTAGTATAAATGGCAAAGTGTGATATATGCAGCAAAGATATGCTTTTTGGCTTGAAGGTCAGTCACTCCAACAGGAAAACCAATAGATCGTGGAAGCCAAATGTCAGGAAAATCAGAATTATTGATAACGGTACCCCAAAGACAGCAAATGTCTGCACAAGGTGTTTGCGTTCAAACAAGGTTACCAGAGCAATATAACAGCTTAAATAAAATATTAAAAATAGCGAAAAAAGTGTACCACATTCTTCTAAACTATGTGATACACTTTTTTATTCCTCCGCCCATTATTAAATAAGTCAACCCATTTTAAGAACCTTTCTTAAAATGTTTCCGAAAAACTTTGGCATTTTTACCACCAATATTTTCATATAAAAACACTCCTCCCCGGTAAAACGCTCCCCAATACATAGTATATTCATAATGCTGTTTTGTTGTGATTTTCGATTTATTCCACAAACTCAATCGGCATTTTCAGCTGGCTTCTTTTAATACTTTTCTTACAACTTTGAAAATCATAGTTGCTGCCAGTGCGCAAAAAAATGTCGGTATCAACGCAATATCCATAATTTTAGGGCCATAAGTATTAATGTAAGGCATATAAGCCCCAATCCATGATGCGGGAAGCGCAACAACACAAGCTCTCCAGATATCTTCAGGCATTTGCCTTGCAACAATATTATTTCCCAGCCATGCTGCAATCAAAGCAATTATAATTGTAATAATAAATCCACCCATCAACAACTCCTCCTAAGTAAGAAAATTAGATTCCATCATAATAGTATTTCCATATAAATGTTTTATTTGCTAAATTACCGAATAAAATATATTATCAAAATTTATTTATATAAACTGAATATTCTCGAAAAGTAACTGGAAAACCAGCTAAATGTTAATTATTGGGATA
>NZ_DAORXT010000121.1:0-7405 GCF_035371925.1 Acetivibrio sp.
TATCCCAATAATTAACATTTAGCTGGTTTTCCAGTTACTTTTCGAGAATATTCTATTTTAACACGGATTATCTAAAAAAGGACAGCATAAATTAAGTTTATCAATTTGGAATTTGAAATAGGCTTGGGCGAAAAAGCAATTTGCAAGAAGGCTTTTTTAAGGTTGATTTAAGCTTTACAATATAAAATAATAATAGAAAAATTATATTTTGTGCTAAAATTTAGACTCAAATATATTCTTTTTTTACGAAAGTATATTATATGGAAATATTATGGGGTTGTAATGCAGCTGTATTTCTGACGAAGTTATGCGGGAGTATTTGCCTTGGCAGCTTTTATCGAATTTGCAGATTAAAATAGAGAGTATTATTGTTTTTATATAAACATGATAATACAAAAATTTACAAAAGGGGAGAAACGGATGAAAAAAGTTGTATCAAGTGCCGTCGTTGTTGCAATGCTTTTTGCAATAATGATACCTGTATGTTATTTTGGAGCCTTTGCAGAGGCTACTCAGACCCTTTTTATCAATGAAGTCATGTCGTCAAATTCGTCCACAATTCGTGACGGGGATGTTACCGACCCTAAACACGGAAGCAAGGGGGAGCATACTCAGACTGGATAGAGATTTATAATTCCGGCACCCGTGATGTGGACTTGACGGGATACATTTTGGCGGACTCATCGGCAGAATGGGTATTCCCGCAAGGAATAGTACCCGCAGGGGGATACTTGCTGGTTTGGGCATCCGACAAAAATATGGTGGCTCAAGACGGTCAACTTCACACAAACTTCAAATTAAGTGCGTCTGGTGAGAACGTAACATTAAAAAAGCCCGACGGAACTGCTGTTGATTCGGTTGATGTTATCAGCCTAGGGGATGACCAGAGCTATGGGAGAAAAAACGACGGCGCATCTGAGTTTGTTGTTTTCACAAAAGCAACACCTGGAGCGGCAAACGTTTATGATACTCCTAAAACATCCACTCTCTTCATCAACGAGGTTATGGCTTCCAACGCATCTACAATAAGAGATGGAGACATAGACGACCCTAAAGATGGCAGTAAAGGCGGAGCGTACTCGGACTGGATAGAGATTTATAATTCCGGCACCCGTGATGTGGATTTGACGGGATACATCCTGGCAGACTCATCGGCAGAATGGGTATTCCCTCAAGGAATTGTGCCGGCAGGAGGATACTTGTTGGTTTGGGCATCTGACAAGAATAAGGTTGCAGCTGACGGACAATTACATACCAATTTCAAGATAAGCTCCTCCGGAGAAGCATTGACACTGAAGGATCCTAACGGTAATGTTATTGATATTTTGGTAACTATAAATCTTTTGGATGACCAATCCTACGGTAGAAAAACCGACGGTTCGTCCGAACTGTCGTTGTTAAAACCTACACCCGGAGCTGCAAATGTTTACGACCCAAGCCTTATACCTGTTTTGGAGCCTGCTTTTTCCCATCAGGGAGGCTTTTATACCAACGCATTTAATCTCGAAATTACTGCAAATGAGCCCGGAGTCAAGATTTACTATACTACAGATTGCTCCGATCCTGTTCCGGGTAAAAAGGGAACCTTTGAATATACTTCTGGCATTAATATAAAAAGCAGGGCAGGAGAACCGAATGTACTTTCCATGATTCAGGATATATCCAACGACCAGTGGAACAAATGGAAGGCACCAAAAGGGGAAGTATTCAAGTGTACTACTATCAAGGCCGTTGCGGTGAGAAGCGATGGTGCAAAGAGCAAAGTAGTCACCCATTCGTATTTTGTAGATCCTCAAATGAATACAAGATATACCCTGCCTGTAATTTCTATTGTGACCGAATATGATAACTTGTTTGACCCGTCTATCGGAATTTATGTAAATGAAAACTATGAGAAAAAAGGTTCGGAATGGGAAAGACCGGCGCATATTGAGTTCTTTGAGACCAGCGGAAAGCTAGGATTTTCCCTCGATACGGGACTTAGGATACATGGCGGTTGGACAAGAAAGTATCCTCAGAAGTCTTTCCGTTTGTATGCCGACCACAATAATGATATTGGCGAAATTAAATATGAGATTTTCCCGGGACTTAGAGGAACGGGAACGGGCAAGAAAATAAAAAGCTTTGAACGCTTGATCTTGAGAAATTCGGGAAATGACTGGACGGCTGCTCTTTTCAGGGATGAGATGATGCAAAGTCTTGTTTCCCATTTGAAAATAGACACCCAGGCTTACAGACCATGCATAGTATTCTTAAATGGAGAGTATTGGGGAATATACCACATTCGTGAACGCTTTGACGATAAATACCTAAAAGCACACTACGACCTTGATGATGACAAGGTTGCAA
Organism: Acetivibrio sp.; assembly: GCF_035371925.1. Lineage (NCBI taxonomy): Bacteria > Bacillati > Bacillota > Clostridia > Acetivibrionales > Acetivibrionaceae > Acetivibrio > Acetivibrio sp. Next base: position 2,350 of record NZ_DAORXT010000121.1, read on the forward strand.
TACTTGATGTTTATGAGACACTGGAGGTGCAGGAAGGCGATTCAACGGATGTTTTGGCATATACAAATGATGTGATAAACTATTTAAAAACCCATTCCATAACAGAAAAGAGCACCTATGAGTATATTAAAACCAAAATTGACATAGAGAACTATATTGATTATTATGTTGCTGAGATATTCTTCGGAAATACGGACTGGCCGGGAAATAATGTAGCCATATGGAGGTATAAGACGGATGACGGACAATATCATCCTGAAGCTCCTTACGGTCAGGACGGAAGATGGAGATGGATGCTGAAAGATACCGATTTTGGTTTTGGTTTGTACGGAAAAAGCGTATCTCACGACACTCTTGCTTATGCAGCCGGTGATAGACGCGAAGGTACTGCCAATGCGGAATGGGCGGTGTTCCTCTTTAAAACTCTTCTTAAGAATGAAGAATTTAGAAATGAGTTTATAAACCGTTTTGCAGACCAATTGAATACCTCGTTTGTACCGTCAAGAGTAGTTTCGGTTATTAATGATGTGGTTTCAACTCTTGAACCGGAAATGCAGGAGCATACCGACCGTTGGCCGTTTATTAAATTGACTGCTACCAATTTCTTTGATACCACTTGGAGTCAGGAAGTAAACTGGATTAGGGACTATGCCTATAATCGTCCTGCAAATGTGAGACAGCACATATTGAACAAGTTCCGAAATAATGGTGTAACGGGGACTGCTTCTGTTCGTTTGAACACCGATTCAACCAAAGGTCATATAAAGATTAATTCCATTGACATAGTGTCGGATACCCCGGCAGTTACAAACCCTGATTCTTGGACCGGCATATACTTCAAGGGAGTACCTGTAACTATAAAAGCAATGCCTAAAGAAGGTTATGTGTTTGACCACTGGGAAGGAATAACCGAGGGTTTGGAGACGTCGGATACTGTGACAGTTACCCTTTCGAAGGATATGACTATTACAGCAGTATTCAAGCCCAAAGAGGTAATTCCGACACCAACACCTACTCCTGAGATTTTGTATGGTGACCTTAACGGAGATAATAAGGTAACTTCCACAGATTTGCTGGTATGCAAAAGGTATTTGCTTTTTGATTTGAAACCAGAGCAGATAAATTTGCCTGCAGGAGATCTTGACGGCAACGGAAAGATTACCTCCACTGACTATACATATCTCAAGAGATATTTATTGAAGCAGATAGACAAGTTCCCGGTACAGATGCGATGATAATATTCTTTATATATAATACATATTACATATATACAAGCATAATTGGGGGGAAAATGAAAGTTGGCAATTGAGGTATTTAACAGATATGAGAAAAAGTATTTGATGGACAACGAAACGTATATGAAGGTTAAAAACATACTCTTAGAGTATATGGAGCTTGATGAATATAATAAGGTGAATAATACGTACTACACAATAAGCAATATTTATTACGACACTCAGGACAACCAACTGATAAGACATTCGGTTTCAAAGCCTAGATATAAAGAGAAGTTAAGGCTTCGTGCTTATGGAGTACCCTCTTTGGATACCAAGGTTTATTTGGAAATTAAAAAGAAGGTAAACGGGCTTGTAAACAAGAGAAGAACAAAGCTGACATTGAAGGAGGCTTATGAATTTGCTGCAACGGGTACAAAGCCTGGATACCAGAGCTATATGAACAAGCAGGTTCTCAATGAAATCGAATATCTGCTCAATATGTATGACTTAGAGCCAAAGCTTTATCTGGCATATGACAGAATGGCGTATTTTGGAATAAACAACAGGGACTTAAGAATAACCTTTGATACCAATATTAGGTCCCGAAGGACTGATTTGAGACTTGAACTTGGCGACTATGGGGAACAGTTACTGGATGAAGGTGTGTGGCTTATGGAAGTCAAAGCGGAAAAGAGCATACCAGTCTGGCTTTCAAGGATGCTGAGCGAGAATAAGCTTTTTAAAACTAGCTTTTCAAAATATGGTACTGAGTACAAGAAGATGATTTTAAGCAACATTACAAAGGAGGATGAAAGCGGTTGCTTGACGGAATACTTGATGTCACGACTGGCATAACACTATCCTTTGGCAACATGATACTGACAGTGGTTGTTTCGTTTGTTTTGGGTATAGCTATAAGTTTGGTGCATATTAAGACCCATTCAGAAGGGTATTATTCTCAGAACTTTGCTTTGACTTTGGCTGTGCTGCCAAGTATTATTGCCATAATTATTATGCTCATAGGAAGCAATATTGCAAGAGCTTTTAGTTTGGCGGGGACTTTTATGTTCATTCGATTTAGAAGTGAAGAGGCGACTTTTAAAGATATTGCGTATGTGTTTTTTGCGTTGGCTGTAGGTTTGGCCTGCGGTATAGGATTTTTTGGATATGCCGCACTTTTTACCTTGGTACTTTGTGCTTTTCTGTTTGCTTTTGGCAAAGCAGATTTTGGTGTCCAAAAATCGCCGTATAAGCAGCTGAAGGTTACCGTCCGGGAGGATCTTGATTATAAAAGAGAGTTTGAAGAGGTTTTCAACAAATACGCATTGAGTTATGAGCTGCAAAAAGTTAAGCCAAAAGAATATGGAGCTTTCTACGAGCTTGTGTACAATGTATCTCTTTATTACGACGCAAACGAAAAAGAATTTCTTGATGCGCTTCGTTGTCGCAACGGCAATTTAAATATTGTGCTGGATATAAATACTGAAGGATAGTTGAAACAAGTCAGGGAGAACATCTCTTCCTGACTTGTAAATTTTAAATGCTTACAAGATATTTCTTTTCAAGCTTTATAGGTTGATAAGCCAATTTGGCTCTGCGCAGTCCGTCTAGACCCAAGTCCTCCTGGAGATTTATAAATTCAACATCGCTAAAGCATGTCTCTACCAGGGACTTGTTTAAAAAAGGGTATATTCCGGAAAAATTGTAATTTCCTTTTTCAAAGTGGATAGTTGCCATTTTGCCGTTTAGTTTTTCGCCTAACGCAAACCCTACTATTTCCTTGCCTACGTAAACGGCAATACCTTTTATATTATTAAAGAGGTTGATATTATTGAGAATGTCAAAAATGGCTTTTTGCTCATTTTTAAGCTGCTCACTTTGCATAGCCTTGTAATCGTACCATTTAAGGGACAAATCAATACAGTCCTTTATGACTTCAGGGGTTTGTATTTCTTCAATTCTGTAATCGTATTTCTTTATGAATTGATTGTACTGATTCTTTTTTCTGTGGTATTTGCTGCCGGACAGTGCAATCAATTCTTTAGTGTTGAAAATATAATCAAAGTTGTTTTTATCCTCGTGGGAAGTTACGAGTTCTCCGAAGTTTTCATGAAACTCATGCAAAAAAGGTGTTTCCACGTCCCCATACAAGTATTTGAAATCCGGATTATCTTTTTTTATAGCATTAAGTTTTAAAGTAATATCGGCTATTTTGGTTTTGCCGGCTCCAATGGGCTGCATAAAATATGTGCCGTTGCTGCCAGTGCGCTTTTTAACGACTATCGCATCGTCAACTATTGCAAACTCCGTATTATACATTTTTCTCCATATATAAAGTGTCAAAAATGAATATTCATAAGTGCAAAAATCATAGTCTTTCAGATATTCATGAAAAATCTCTCTGTCTTGTAGTTCTAAAGGTTTGAAATTTAGCATTTGTCTCATCCTACTTTATTTTTCTTTATTGTTTGTCCTATATAAATATCTTATGTTATTATATATAATTCGCGATTTTTTCGCCACTATATAAAAATAGCATTAAACAAGTAAAATTAATGATGTAGCCGTTTTATAATTATTATCCATAATTATTGTTTGATTTAATCAAGATTTTCTTGTAAACCATGGGCTGTGGCTGACGTATGAGCAAGGAAGCAAGAATTTATGTTCCTGTTAATGCAGCAATTGCTTGTATATCCATAAGAAATAATAATATACTATAATTAACCAAAAAAACTATTTGAAATAGCATAATAAATGTATATAATATACATGTTATGTAAGCTAAATGTAAGTTTGCATAATAAACGCAAAAGAAGTAGTATTTAAAACAGAACAGTAAATGGGGGTAGATGTAGTATGAAAAGAGTCATTTCAGCATTTCTAGCAATTATTCTAGTATTTCAAGCAGTACCTTTTTCAAGTTTTGCAGTATCAACAGATGATGGCAAATTCAAGCCAGCAATTAAAGTGATATTAAAGCACAAGAAGAGCTTATTTACGAAAAAATAAAGGAAGAAGAACAACTTAAGGAAAAGCTTACAAAGGATAGTGTAAAGGAATTAGCAGGGAAGTCTTCTTTATCAACAAAAGACGGTGCTGCACAAAATATTGCAATGCAATCATTCAAGTATTACAATGCAATCAAGTGAGCTTATAAATGCACCGTATGACCTTGATGCTGAGGTAATAAATGCATCGGTAAGTGGGAAGCATGTTATTCTTACATGGATGCCGTCGGAATGATATTGTCAATATTACTTGACACATTTTTCTCGTACAATTTGTGGTTTTTGCGCTGGGATATAATGGGATGGAGAGTAGCGAAATCCCATTATATCCCAGCGCGCCGCCTCGCTCCCATCGTTACGCTGTTTTAGCATATTGTTCCTCATAGAACTTCTTCCTCTTTACCATAGGCGGAAGCCCACCATTCGCCGAACAGATCCTGCGATTATTCCAATAACTCATGAAATATCGCCATATTAGGCTCTTGACCGCTTCCATCGGCATTTTCTTTACATCATGTCTATCATACAATAGTTCTTCCTTGAATCGTCCCCACAGGGATTCACATTTTGCATTGTCATGACACCTACCGCCGGCACTGTTCATACTCTGAATTATCCCACATTTTTCTATTACTTGGCGATATTCATTGCTGGTATATTGGCTTCCCCTGTCGGAATGGATAATCGCTCCTCTTAGTCCGGTATAGGCCATAATTGCGCTTTTTAGAGTGTCTACGCATAACCCCGCTTTCATGTTGTCTGCCATTGAAAGCCCTAAAACTGCATTGTCAAAGCAATCTTCTATTATTGATATATAAAGCTTACCAT
>NZ_DAORXT010000122.1:0-7393 GCF_035371925.1 Acetivibrio sp.
GAAGGGACTTGAACCCCCACGTCGGTGACACTAGATCCTAAGTCTAGCGCGTCTGCCAATTCCGCCACATCCGCAAATAATATCACGCAACAAAAGTTATTATACTTACGTTGTAGGCATTTGTCAATAGAAAATTTAAATTTCAAAACTTTTCACAAAAAACATATACCTTTCGCAAACTAATAAAAAAGAAGGAACGCTGCTATAGCTAAAACCGTTAGTATAATAAGACCCACAAAAATTTTGGCTATCTTTTTGCCTATCGAAGATTCTCTCCTGCGATAGCTTTTGATGGAATACGTCATTGGCTGCAAATCATAGTCATTGCTGAGATTGAACATATTGAGCACCCCCTAATAAAATTATACAACCCCTTCTTATCTAAAATCCAGAGGTTAATATTACTAAAACCCGCGCAATTACTCGTTTTGCTCCCCATGCGACATTTTACCAATTCAAAAAAAATTATTGATGGAATCTAAATTTATTGATATATTATTGGATAGACAATCAAAAACCAGCTAAAATAAGCATAAAAATAATAATGTTAAATATTAGATTAGAAAAAGGAAAGCAATGAATACTTTATATTTTATTTTATTTTTAACGATTCTCGCCCTTGTTTATATGCGCTATGAGACTACAACACTAAAAGTCGGCAGAGTCTGTTTTACCGAAAACAAGAATCCTTTTAAGGTTATACATCTTTCAGACCTGCACATGAAATTCTTAAATGTGGATATAAACAAGGTGGTAAAAGTATTAGAGACGGAAAAACCGGATCTTGTCGTACTTACGGGGGATTATATAGACAATCCGAAACATATACCGGCATTCATAAATTTTCTCGAAGACATCAGAGGAGATTATAAAATCTGCCTTTGTTTCGGCAACCACGATTATAAGGCATTAGACAACAATGAGGCTTCAATACAGGAATTTAAAGAGCTAATCGAAAATAAAGGCGTATCGGTCCTTCTAAACAGCTCCGTCTGTATTGAAAAAAACAGTCGAAAGTACAATATTATTGGAATTGAGGACCTCAGGTCAAAACGGTACGATATAAAAAAGGCCCTAGGAAGCTGTAACACAAAGGGCTGCACCAATATAGCAATATCCCACAATCCCGATATCATATTTCAAATACCCGCTGGAAGTGTGGACTATCTTCTGTGCGGTCATTTTCACGGTGGCCAGATATGGGCCCCCTTCGACTTCGAATTTAAGCTTCTGCGCCATGAAAAACTCGCTAAAATGGGTATCACAAAAGGGTCCCATAGATTTAACAATATTAATTTATATATTAACAGCGGACTTGGGAATGTGTGCGTTCCTCTAAGGTTTTTTTCACCGCCGGAGATATCGGTATTACATCTGCCATAAAAATAAAAGCTCGGGACATAGCTCCCTTTTGCTTTTGCCTCTTTCATTTCTCTTCAAAAAACTAAACAAGGAGTCGGAAAACTTTCCGGCTCCTTATTTTTATCTACTATATTATAAACGCTCTTCAAGCTTCTTTCTTTGTTCTTCGTAACCCGGTTTTCCAAGGAGAGCAAACATATTTTTCTTGTAAGCCTCAACTCCCGGTTGATCAAAAGGATTTACACCGAGGAGGTATCCGCTGATACCGCATGCCTTTTCGAAGAAGTATACCATATTTCCGAAATAATAAGCACTAAGCTCGGGCACAGTTACTATAAGATTCGGAACTCCACCGTCGGTATGGGCAAGTACTGTTCCTTCCATTGCTTTCTTGTTTACATAGTCCACATCTTTTCCGGAAATAAAGTTCAATCCGTCAAGATTATCCTTGTCCTCTTTTATAATGATATTCTTTCTGGGCTTTTCAACCCTGATTACAGTCTCAAATATGTTCCTCAAGCCGTCTTGTATATATTGTCCCATGGAGTGAAGGTCTGTAGTGAAGTCAACTCCAGCCGGGAATATTCCTTTTTGATCCTTTCCTTCACTTTCTCCATAAAGTTGTTTCCACCACTCTGTGAAATAGTGAAGTGAAGGCTCGTAGTTTACCATTATCTCAATGGTCTTGTTTTTCCTGTAGAGAGCGTTCCTTACAGCAGCATACTTGTAGCAGTCGTTTTCCATTAAATTTGGATTGCTGTAAAGCTCACGGGCGTCAGCCGCACCCTTCATCATGCTGTCGATATCGGCTCCGGATACTGCAATAGGAAGCAAGCCCACTGCTGTCAAAACAGAGAATCTTCCTCCAATGTCATCGGGAACTACGAAAGTTTCGTATCCTTCTTCCGTTGCCAGCTTCTTAAGAGCTCCCTTTGCCTTGTCGGTAGTTGCATATATTCTGCTTCTTGCTCCATCTTTTCCGTATTTGTTTTCCATGTACTCTTTAAAGATTCTGAATGCAATGGCAGGCTCTGTTGTAGTACCGGATTTTGATATAACGTTTACCGAAATGTCCTTGCCTTCAATTACTTCCAACAACTCGGCAATATATGTAGAGCTGATATTGTTTCCTACAAAATATATTTCAGGAGCATTTCTCTTTGACTTTGGCATAAGATTGTGGAATGAGTGAGAAAGCACGTCTATTGCTGCCTTTGCTCCCAAATAAGAACCACCTATTCCAATTACAATCAAAGCATCGGAATCGGACTTTATCTTTTCTGCTGCAGCCTTGATTCTGGCAAACTCTTCCTTGTCATAATTTACAGGAAGATCCACCCAGCCTACAAAGTCATTTCCTGCCCCGGTCTTGTTATGGAGCATTTCATGGGCAGATTTTACAAAGCTTTCATAATATGCAACTTCATGTTCACTTACAAAAGAAGCTGCTTTTGAATAGTCGAATTTTATTCTTTCCATCGTTAAACCTCCAGCATATAAATTTTTATTAATCAAACATAAGTCTGATAAGCTTTTCAACAACTTTGTTTTTATATTAACAAATGATTAATCCCAACGCAATAGAGTATTCTAATTTTGTGCTCAAATGATATCATATACTAAACCATATAATTTATACCTTATGGCGTTTTGCTGTATCTTATAAATTACGCTTTTTAAAGCTTAAAAACTCATTTGAAAATGATAATCCAATCCGCGTAAAATATGGTCCGTCTTCATGCCAATGCGAAATCGAGGTTAAAATTCCTGTGTTAATCCTTTTTAAAACGAACAAACTAAATACATACAAAACAGACAAGGTGGTGAATAGCATGGCAAGAAGAAATTCTTCTTTGGACCCACAAGCAAGAGAGGCTTTAACCCGCTTTAAAATGGAATGCGCCAAAGAAGTTGGGCTTTTGCAATACGTTAAAGAAAACAACGACCATTACAAAGGCGATGTACCTTGCAGAGTAAATGGATTGCAAGGCGGACCTATTGGCGGACAAATGGTTAAAAGAATGATTCAAATGGCAGAAAGTCAGTTGTTAAAATAGATTCCAGAATATTAACGATAGCCGGAGAAAAGGAAATCCATAATCCTTCTCCGGCTATATTAATATGCCCGGTTACCTGAGCTCTGCACCAAGGTTTCTCTTCAGTCCGTCAAGTATTTTTGTCATGGCCTTGCCCACCTCTTCATCGGTCAAAGTCCTGTCGGACGCTCTGAAAGTTATGGAATAGGCCACACTCTTCATTCCTTCCGGTACCTGTTTTCCTTTGTATACATCAAAGAGTTTTACACTCTCAAGTATTTTGCCCGCTCTTTGCTTTATAATATCTTCTATCTCTTTTACCAATACCTCGTCCTTTACAAGCATTGCAATATCCCTTGTAACAGCGGGGTACTTCGGAAGCCCCTTATACTCACAATCCATTGAAGCTTTATTGACCAGTGTTTCAATCTCGATAACACCAATGTAAGTCCTCTCCGGACATTCGAATTTTTCGGCAACTTCGGGATGTATTTCCCCTATGATACCTGCATACTCACCGTCAATGTTTATTACAGCAGTTCTTCCCGGATGGAACACAACATTGTTTTTCTCCGGTAAAATTTCATAATTCTCTATTCCAAGTCTTTCAAAAAGCTCTTCCGCAACGCCCTTCATATCATAGAAGTCAAGCTCTCCGTACATTCCCAGGGTGAGAACCGCCTTTTCCTGTGGCAGCTCATTTATAGGAAGACTTTGAGGAATATAAACCCTCGACATTTCAAAGAGCCTCGCCTCTTCTATTCTCCTGTTGTAGTTTGTGCTGATTACCCCAAGCATATCCGGAATAGTAGTGGTTCTCATTATGCTGTAATCCTCACCCAACGGGTTGGAAATAACAATAGCCTTGCGAAGCTCGCTGTCCGCGGGGAGGTTCAATTTGTCAAACACCTTCGGACTGGTGAATGAGAAGGTATACGCCTCGGACAGTCCGCATGCAATCATTGTTTCCTTTATAAGGTCTTCAATAATCTGCTTGTAAGTTTTTCTTCCCAGTGTGGCAGCCTTGCCGGACAGAAGCGTAGCTTCTATGTTGTTGTAGCCGTAGAATCTTGCAATTTCCTCTGCAATATCCGCTTCTCTCTCCACATCATCTCTAAAGCTGGGAACCTTTACTGTCATATTATTCTCATCCACTTCAAATTCCAGTGCTTTCAAAATGCCAGCCATTTCTTCCTTCGGGATATTGGTACCGAGGAAGCTGTTTATTTTATCAACCCTGAGATTTATAGTCCTTTGCTCTTTCTTCTTCGGATAGCAATCAATCATACCCTTGCACACCGTACCTATTCCCAACTCTTCAACAAGCTGTACAGCCCTGTTGATGGCAGCCTCAACATTTTCAGGGTCAAGCCCCTTTTCAAATCTTCCGGATGCCTCGGTCCTCATTCCCAGCTTCTTTGCGGTAAGTCTCACCGATGTGCCGTTGAAGTTTGCAGCCTCAAATACTATAGTTTTGGTATCGTCCTTGATTTCCGAATTGGCACCGCCCATGACACCGGCAACTCCGACAGCTCTTTCTTCATCGGCTATCACAAGCATTGATGGGTCTATCTCTCTGTCCTGGTCATCCAAGGTCCTGATTGTCTCGCCGTCAAAAGCTCTTCTTACAATAATCTTGTTTCCCTTTATATCATTGATGTCATAAGCATGCATTGGTTGGCCGTACTCTAACATTACATAGTTTGTTATGTCAACAATATTATTAATCGGTCTTACCCCTGCCGCCTTAAGCCTATCCCTCATCCATTTGGGTGAAGGTCCGATTTTAACATCCTTTACAACTCTTGCCGCAAACCTTGGACAAAGCTCCGTATCTTTCACTTCAACAGAGATATATTGAGCAACATCGTCCCCCTCTTCCTTTAGGTTTATACCAGGTTTCTTAAACTCTGTCTTTAGGGTGACGGCCGCTTCTCTTGCAAGACCGATGATGCTCAAGCAGTCCTGTCTGTTGGAGGTAATTTCAAACTCCACAATCTCCTGATTTAGTCCTAATACTTCCTTTATGTCCTTGCCCAGTTCCTCTTCTTTAGGCAGGATATAAATACCGTCTTCCGGCGCATCGGGACAATCATCCCTGGTAAGGCCCAGTTCCTCAATTGAGCACATCATACCGTAGGATTCTATGCCTCTTAGCTTTCCTTTTGATATTTTCTTGTCCCCCGGCAGAGTAGAACCCACAAGAGCTACAGGTATGTAATCTCCAACACTGATGTTCTGGGCTCCGGTAACTATCTGTATTACCTCGCTGCCGACATCTACCTTTGTTACCTGGAGCTTATCGGCATCGGGATGCTTTTCAACAGAAAGTATCTTTCCCACTACAACTTTGGTGATCTCCTCACCTTGAACCTCTATTCCTTCAACCTTGGAACCTGACATTGTCATCGCATCTGCAAATTCCTTGGCACTTACATTTATATCAACATAATCTCTCAGCCAATCTATCGGTGCTTTCATACTATTACTCCTTTCGCAAATTTTATATCAAATATTAAAACTGTTTTAAGAATCTGATATCGTTTTCATACAAAAGCCTCATGTCATCAATATTGAATCTTCCCATAGCCGTTCTTTCCACTCCAAGTCCGAAAGCAAATCCGCTATATACTTCCGGGTCTATGCCGCATACTTCCAAAACTTTCGGATGAACCATTCCTGCTCCCAAAATTTCTATCCAGCCTTCATTTTTACAAACCCTGCAGCCTGTTCCACCGCAAGCCCAGCATGAAACATCAACTTCGGCACTGGGTTCCGTAAATGGGAAATGGTGAGGTCTTAGCCTTATTTCCGTCTTTTCTCCAAACAAGCTTTTTGCAAACAATCTCAATGTGCCAACAAGGTCTCCCATTGTAACTCCCTTGTCCACAACCAGTCCTTCTACTTGATGGAATATAGGTGAATGGGTGGCATCCACAGCATCGGAACGATAAACCCTTCCGGGGCAAATTATTTTAATCGGCGGTTTTTTATTCTCCATAACTCTGATCTGAACAGGAGATGTCTGGGTCCTGAGCAATATATTGTTGTTTATGTAGAATGTATCCTGAACATCTCTTGCCGGATGATTTTTAGGTATGTTTAGAGCTTCAAAGTTGTAATAATCCAGCTCAACTTCCGGGCCCTCGGCTATCTCATAGCCCATTCCTATAAACACATCTTTAATCTCGTCTATTACAATGCTCAAAGGATGCTTCTTTCCGAGCATCTTTCTTTTACCCGGCATGGTTATGTCAATAACTTCTTTCTCAAGCTTTTGGCTTCTTTCCTTCTTTATAAGCTCACTCTTTGCTTCCTCAAGGCGTCCCTCAATATAAGCCCTTACCTCATTTGCCAACTGTCCTATTACCGGCCTTTCCTCCGGTGAAAGTGAACCCATTCCCCTCAATACGGCGGTGAGTTCTCCCTTTTTTCCCAAGTATTTTACTCTGATGTTTTCCAGCTCCGTAATACTTCCAACATTAGAAAGCTCCTGTTCGGCCTGCATTCTAATACTGCTCAACTGCTCCTTCATGCTTTGTATTCCTCCTTATATATAATTCATTTAAAGTATTTGGCTGTCTTTAGATTAATAAAAAAACCTTCATCCCAACACAAAGGGACGAAGGTTTGCTTCGCGGTACCACCCAAATTCCTGTATATCTCTTTGGATATACAAGCACTCTTTTGCAGATAACGGCTGCAACCCGGCACTTCCTACTTACCGACCCTTCTTACAACTCCATTATTTCGCCGGTGTTCTGAATGCAGCTCCTGAGGGAACTTCAACGGCTTGAACCGATAAAGATACTCTCAGCCTCCGGTATCTTCTCTCTTATATCTTTCATGACCGTCTACTCTCTCAATCATCGCTTAAATATAATTTTATAAATTATAGCATAAATTTTACATATATTCAATGCACATTTTAATTCTAAGTCAAAATTTAAATTGCAAGTTTAATTGCCTTACAAAATCTTACAGAACCCTGTTTT
>NZ_DAORXT010000123.1:0-7148 GCF_035371925.1 Acetivibrio sp.
ATCGGGGTGTAGCGCAGCTGGTAGCGCACGTGGTTTGGGACCATGGGGCCGGGGGTTCAAGTCCTCTCACCCCGACCATAAAATTAATAAAAAGGGCTATACAGACTGAGAACTGTATGCTTTTTTGTTTTTGAATTTTATTGACTTTTTACTTTTTTGTGATATAATATTTTTGCATAAGATATAAAAAATAGAAAATATGGGCGCTTAGCTCAGCTGGGAGAGCATCTGCCTTACAAGCAGGGGGTCATAGGTTCGAGCCCTATAGTGCCCACCACGAGAGAAACTCTATAATCCTTTCCGGGTTATGGAGTTTTTTGTTTTTTTTTTAAAGTAAAAAAAACGAACAAAATAGCAAAAATGTCATGTATAAATATTTTAAAAATTATTATAAAATAGAATTATAGCAGTGTTGGGAAGTATTGGTCGAATATGGTTGATAATTGTTTGATTTGATATGTTTTGAGGGGAATAAAAAAGAAGTATCAAGCGGCAAATTAAAGATTTGATTATCAAAGCAATATAGTTTTACTGGAGCTTTTTGTGCAAATCATAAAGCATTTCTACGCAGTAGATCAAAGCATATAACTATTTTCCACTCTTCTTCCAAAGATATTTTTATATAAGCACATTTATTGTATTTTGCTATAGTCCTAGAAGCATTGATACTTTTTTAATATGCATAACTATGCATAACTGAAAACTTTTTTCTTTAAATAATTTTTTGGGAGGGTGTTTTATGCTAAAAAAAACTTTCAGCCAGAATGTCGTTTTTGCTGGTGTTGTCAATGCTTATCAGCATACTTGCGATAACATCAGCCAATGTTTCGGTTCAAGTAGCACCAAGCTTTGAACTGGTCGGATTTGCAACATTAAACGGCGGTACCACAGGGGGTACAGGCGGCAAAGAAGTCACAGCCACCAGTATATCGCAGGTTAATGAACTGTTGAGCCAGAGGAAAAAGAATAAGGATACATCACCTCTTATAATAAAGTTTGACAGAAAAATCACTTTCCATCATAATATTTATTTTAATGTTAAATCACGTACGCCAAGTTACAGAGGCAGCACAGGACATATGTTCAACAACTATTATGTAGAAGTTTCGGGCAGCGGCATAAACTCAAGAGTGGGTGCAAAATTAAGAATCGAAGGAAACGTTTTTGAAAACGTAGGATGTGGTGCGGTAGACAGTAAAACAGGCTTGGCAGAAGGTCCGATTGGTTCGTATTATAGCAGTCAAATCGGATATTGGGATGTAAAAGACAATATATTTATTAATTGTAAGGGAAATCAGCCCACTACTTCAACATGCAGCTTTACTCCTCCTTATAAGTATGACCATGTATTGCAGCCTGCAAGCCAGGTAAAAGAAACAGTGTTAAAGTATGCCGGTGTCGATGGAAAAGGTGTTCCGACACCATCAACATCACCGGTAGTACCAACAAGTACACCGACAAATACACCAAAAATCACACCGTTGTCGGTGCCGACAACACCTAAAAGTAGCGAGAATCCAAAAGTGGTATATGGTGATTTGAATGGAGACGGAAATATCAACTCAACTGACTTGACTTTAATGAGAAGGTATCTTATTAAATCTGTTGACCTTAATGAAAACCAGCTTAAAGCTGCAGATGTGAATCTTGACGGTAAAGTAAATTCAACGGATAGAAGTGTGCTAAACAGATATCTGTTAAAGACGATTGACCGTTTGCCTTTCACTGGAGTTGAACCGACGCCGACATCTACGTCTACCAGTACATATCCAACCTCAACACCAACGTCTACCGGCATACAGACTCCAGAGCCTATAGTACACGAGGCGGAAGCCAGCAGCAACAACTTAAAAAGTGCAAAGGTAGAATCCAATTATGTTGTATTTGATGAAACAAAAGATGCCTACATCGAAATGAAAAAAGTCGGCTCTCCCGCAAGCGGTGAAGTTACAATTACTTTTGTGTATTCAAACGGTTCGGGAAAAAGCTTGCCGATGGAAATCAAAGTAAATGGTGATACCATTGAAAGTAATAAAGAGTTCCCAAGCACAGGTTCATGGAATACATGGTCTACATTAAGCTTGAAAGCAAATATGAACAGCGGTTCGGATAATATTATAAGAATTAAAACACGTTCAAATGACGGAGGTCCGAGAATTGATAAGGTACTTGTAAGCGGTGGTTCCGGATACATACCGACTCCAACGTCTACTTCAACAATCACAAATAAGCCTACAAGTACACCGACACCAACAGCCACGAGCACTCCTGTGGAAGGCGACATTATTCTTTCACCTAACGGTTTTATGACGCTACCGGAAGCCATTGAACTGATACAGCCGGGAAAGACAATTTATTTAAAAGCAGGAACATATAAATATTCAAAAACCATAGTTATAAAAGAAGGAAATGACGGTTTGCCCAATGCTATGAAGAAATTGGCTGCTTATGGGGACGGAGAAGTGGTTATTGATTTTTCAGCCATGGCAGAGAATTCTTCCAATAGGGGTATTGTTCTTGATGCTAAATACTGGCATGTTAAGGGAATAACCGTAAAAGGAGCAGGAGACAATGGAATGCTGCTTTCAGAGCACTACAATATTATTGAGAAATGTACATTTAAGGAGAACCATGACTCCGGACTCCAGCTGTCAAGATATAATACTTCCTACAATACAAAGGATAAATGGCTCAGCAATAATCTTATATTAGACTGTCTTTCAACCATGAACATGGATTCCCGCCGCGAGGATGCGGACGGTTTTGCAGCAAAGCTTACTTGTGGAGAAGGGAATATATTTAGAAATTGTATAGCAATTAACAACTGTGATGACGGATGGGATTTGTATACTAAAAAAGATACGGGAACTATAGGGGTTGTAACTTTGGAAAACTGCCAGGCTATAGGAAACGGTTATGATGTGAATGGAAAAGACACAGGCGGAGACGGTAACGGATACAAGCTTGGAGATGACACTGCCTCAGTTCCCCATATTCTTAGAAACTGTGTTGCCAACAACAATAAGAAACATGGATTTACCGGCAATGGCAACCCAGGAAAGATTGTGTTGGAAAACTGCACTGGTTCTGGTAATGGCGAAAAACTGTTTGACAGACTTACTAATGCAATATTTAAATAAGAAATTGAAGCTTGATACTGAAAAAGAGGTGTCTTAAACTGTCGAGGCATCTCTTTTTTATTTACAAAAAGTAAAAAAACGACAAAATAGTAAAAATATCATATATGAATATTTTCAAATTTTTTATAAAATGATATTATAACAGTAATGGGAAACCTTAGACGAATATGATTGATAACTGTTTCGTCTGGTATGTTTTGAGGGGAATAAGAAAGAAGTATCAGCCGACAAATTAAAGGTTTGATTATCAAAACAAGACAGTTTTACCGGAACTTTTTTTACAAATCATGAAGCATTTCCACGCAGCAGTTCAAAGTATATAACTATTTTCCATTCCTCTTTCTAAGATATTTTTGTAAAAGCACATTTATAGTGCTTTGCTATAGTTTTTGAGTAGATGATGCTTTTTATATGCATCTCTATACATAACTTTAAATTTTTTAAATTAATTTTTAAGGAGGGAATTTTTATGCAAAAAAAACTTTTAGCCAAAATGTCGTTTTTGCTGGTGTTGTCAATACTTGTCAGCATACTTGCGATAACATCAGCCAATGCAGACTCCGACCTGGTCGGATATGGTGATTTGAATGGGGACGGAAAGATTAACTCAACTGACTTGAATTTAATGAGAAGATATCTCATTAAATCTGTTGACCTTAATGAAAACCAGCTTGAAGCTGCGGACGTTAATCTTGACGGTAAAGTAACTTCAACTGATAGAAGTGTACTGAACAGATATCTGTTAAAGATGATTGACTGTTTGCCTTTCACTGGAGTTGAAACTACGCCGGAATCAACGCCTCTTGTTACCTATCCATGGACAACGCCAACGCCTGACTATACAGAGCCAATGACATCGCCAACGCCTACCGTTACACAGCCAAAGACATCGCCAACGCCTGTCGTTACGCAGCCAACTTCAACACCAACGCCTATCGATGTACAAACTCCAGTACCTATAGCACACGAGGCTGAAGCCGAAAGCAACAACCTGAAAGATGCAAGAGTAGAATCCGACTATGTTGTATTTGATGAAATTAAAGATGCCTATCTCGAAATGACACAAGTCGCATCTCCCGTAAGCGATGAAGTAATAATCATTTTTATTTATTCAAACGGTTCGGATAAAAGTTTACCGATGGAAATAGAAGTAAATGGCGAGATTATTGAGAGCAATATAGAGTTCCCAAGCACAGGTTCATGGGATACATGGTCTAGCATAAGCGTGAAAGCCAATATGAACATCGATCCGGATAATATTATAAAAATTAAAACATGTTCAGATGACGGAGGTCCGCGAATTGATAAAGTACTTATAAGCAGCTTCAAACCCATACCTACTCCGACACCGACTTCAACAACGGACTGAAATCGCACTGATATCGACATCAAGTCCTGTGCAATGAAATATAGTTCTTCTGCCTAGCAATCGGATGTATTAATATTCAAAAACTATAAAAGAGATGTCTTAAGCTATTAAGGCATCTCTTTTTCCAGTAGAAAATTTTTGCAGTGGATATTTCCGACAATTTATGACCCAATCATAAATTATTAGACATAATTTTAGCATAATTTTTTTAAAAAAAGGGTTGACTTTGACTTGGGGAGCATGTTATTATATTAAAGCGGTTGGACAAAGCAAATAAGCAATAAAATATTTTAATTATATGCTGGTGTAGCTCAGCAGGTAGAGCAGCTGACTTGTAATCAGCAGGTCGGGGGTTCGATTCCGTCCACCAGCTCCAGTTATAGAGGCCCTTACAGTTGGTTAAACTGTGAGGGTTTTTTCGTTATTGAAATGAAAGAGGCAAAAGCATTATAGCTCGACGCCTCAAAGGATATGCGGATAATTTTTTTATTGGGAGTATAATAAGTACTAATCGGAGTATAAGTACTAATCTAAGATTATGGGATGATTTACACTTTGACCGGGCAGAACTTTTATATATTGGGACTGGTATTTCAGCTTGTCGCCAAGCTGTGCGCTTATGACATAAAAGCCCGGCGGCAATTCATCGAATACATAGTTTCCTTGTAAATCGGAAGCTGTTCTGCACACGGGAGAACCGCATTCGCGTCCGAAATACAGAAAAACAAGAGCATTTTTTGCGACTTGACTATTTTTTTTCAAGCATGTAGTACCGGTAATTTTTCCTAATGTATAGTTTTTATCCGGGCTAATATGAACATGAACGTTCTGCGTGTTTAACTGAACAGGGTTAACGTCCACTTTTTGCTCCTGGTCAAGGTCTTGGGAATTGTATTGGATGCTGTCTTTTTCCAGAGCTTTCACCAATCTTGCCGCACTATTGTCTATGCTTTCCTTTTGTGCCGTCAGTTTATCTCTAATATCCATATTTACACCCCCTTCAATTGAAGAATATATATGATTGGAGAATTATGCAAAGTGGGGGGGATGCCCCCACCCGACAAATTGCGAAATTGGCGCTGCTTTTTGCTGCTAGTCTTCGTTTTTAGCCTCGCTTTCAGCTTCCTGACCCTGAATTTGTCTTTGCGTCAAAACATTATAGTTGATTTGCCTGTTGATCTGCTTGTGGAATTCTCTTTCCCCCACGTCGACATCCAGCTCAGCTTCCAATTCGGCTTTCAGTTCGGCTTTAAGCTGGTTTTTCAATTCAGTGTAATTGATATCAGGCATAATCCAAACCCCCTTTACAGTCATGGATTGATTTTGGTTTACAATATATAATATGTTATGTTCTATAAAAGGTGATGGTTTACGACTGTTTCGCTTTTTTATAAAGTAGACATAATTTACACTGTTTCCGAGGTGGAATCGGTATGCTTTGCTGAAAGCCGCAGTATCATTACAAAGGACAGTGCAGCAAACACCATGCTCGATATAAACACAAAGTACTCATTGGACAGAAAATGCCCTTCGGGGATGTAAACTGGAACTTTGCTCAAAAGGGTACTTATACTGTTGAAGGAGACGTGAACCAATATCGCTGTCCATATTGACCTTGTTTTTTCGGCCACTGTGCCGAGAACAATTCCCAATAGAGCAGCATATACTCCCTGTACGGGATTTAAATGATAGATTCCGAAAATTATAGCCTGAAGGATTATTGCTGTAAATGACGGGACAACTTTCTTCAATTCATTTAGCACAAGACCCCGGAAAATAATTTCTTCAATTATTGGGGCCATGATCCCTATGGTTATAAAAACAATAATAGAATTACCTTCCATTACTTTTTCCAGCATTTCTTGATGTTCTCTTGTTATATTTTCAAGCGGCGCCAGACGTTCAAGGAAAGCAAGTGCATTGGAAATAAACAGGTTTAGAGATATTCCCAATATTAAACTAAATCCTAAATTCGAAATCCTGATGCTTTTAAATTTAAATACCTCGAAAAAATTCTGTTTTCGAATTTTGGGGATAATAAAGTATATGGGAAGTGTCAATAAAATTGAAATAAGTATGGCAGTTGTTGTATTTACAAGTATCATATCATATGCCGCGGCCCAATTTATTGATTGATTGCTGATTGCCATATAGGCTATGATTGCAACGGAATAGACTATGGTAACGGCTATTTGTGCCGCAAAATATATGGATAGATACAATATTATAAAAATCAAAGGTTTAAACAAGGTTTTTACATATTTTAACAAAACGGAAAGTAAATTTTTCATTACACACATCCCTTAATCTTGGCAATTTTTTATTATTATTTTTATTATTATAGTAAAAAATAAATAATTATTCTATATAAATAATAAATAGCATTAAAAAATTGTTATTAGAAAACAATAAAATTAAATGATTTTCGGGAAATTTAAGGTCTAAGTTTAATAATGCAGAAATTTGGTTATTATTTCATATATTTGTTAGCTCAGCTGCCCGTTGATGCCCAAAAATAGGACTGTGGGAAAGGTAAAAAGGAAACAGGAAAAAGAGGATTTTTTTTATCCTCAACGAATTATATAATATAGAGCATTCCTGTAATGAAACAAAATGATCTTTGAAAAAGAAGATGCCAG
>NZ_DAORXT010000124.1:0-6705 GCF_035371925.1 Acetivibrio sp.
ATATAATTATTATATAAGGGAAAGTGTAACTTTATAATATTATTTTAGAGAGAATTTTTCAACACAGCCTACATAAGTTTCCATTTCTTAACTCTTCTTTCAATAGCTATAGACAGATTCTAAAGATTTTACGACAGATTCTAAAGTTTTAATGTAATGTAATAATCTCAAATTCAGAGGCGGAGGAGGATGCTTATGAAAAAAATAAGTATGTTTTTTTCATGTCTTATGATTTTTTGCGTTTTAGTTGCATTTTGTTTTGCAGGAAGCTTCTCGTTTGCTGCTACGGACAATCCTTCGGCACGGGAAGATATAAAAGTTTTTTTGAATGGAGTTGAAATTGAGTTTGATGTAGCTCCGTACATAAAAAATGGAAGGACAATGGTGCCTTTTAGGGCAATTTTCGAAGCTCTTGGTGTGGAAATAAGCTGGGATGGAATAAACCGTGCTATCATGGCAGCCAATGATACTATACAGATTTATATTGAAATAGGAAAATCATTTGCTTATGTCAACGGATACAAAGTAGAGCTTGATGCGGAAGCTGAAATAGTAGATGGAAGAACTTTTGTTCCGTTAAGATTTGTAAGTGAGAATGCAGGAGCGGATGTTTCCTGGGATGGCACAAGAAGAGCGGTTCATATTTCTTATGTTGACCAGGTTAGGGATTTGGGGGAGGTGTCTTATTATAGAGAATTGGAGTTTTCTGTGGACAGATGGGAAAGCAAGGCAGATGGAAAGATTTTGACAGTATCCGGAAAGGTAAATTTGGAAAATACGGTGTTGATGATAGAGCTGTATGACGGTTTGGGTGGATTTGGTAGAAGTATAGCTGAAATAACAGGCAAAGCCGGTGAAATGAGTTCATATGAAGCTAATGTTTATCTGACATCTTCTTTTGAGCCTAAAACCGTTGTTGTAAAGACATTAAGTGACTCTGGCAAGCCAATCAAAATCTCACAGTATAATTTGTGATTTTGCATTGATATGATCGACGATATAATCAACGATATAATCTACGTTATTCAATCGACGAAAATTTCTTCGCAATTTTCAACGTAAAAATGAGGGAGGTAAGTTGTAATATGCTAAGGAGATTATTATATAAAGAAAGTACGTTGTTTCTTGCAATTTGCATGTTGATACAAGTCATATCGTTCGCTGCCGGCGGTTTGGGTGCTTATGCGAGTTCTCAGAATATAGGCGTGGAATTCTACAATTCGGACACCGGTGAGACTATCAGTTCTATGTATCTAAATTTCAAGGTTACCAATAATGGTTCTTCCGAGATTCCTCTCACAGATATTAGACTTAGGTATTATTTTACTGATGACGGTGTGTCTCCGATAGTAGTTTTTGTTGATTATGCGCATAATAACGGTATGCAAATCAACAACAATATTACATATACTATACAAGATATCAATTGCACGGGAGCAAACAAATATATTGAATTAGGATTTAACACTGCAGCAGGCAGTCTTGCTCCCAACACATATGCGATAGTAAGAGCGAGAGCTTATCAAAAAGACTACAGCCAGAATTTTACCCAGACCAACGACTATTCCTTCTGCAAGAAAAACACTGATTTTGCAGCATGGGACAAGGTTACGGGATATTTAGACGGAGTTTTGATCAGCGGTACGGAACCGGCAGTGTCGGGTTCTACTCC
The DNA here is from genome assembly GCF_035371925.1 of Acetivibrio sp. Taxonomy (NCBI): domain Bacteria; kingdom Bacillati; phylum Bacillota; class Clostridia; order Acetivibrionales; family Acetivibrionaceae; genus Acetivibrio; species Acetivibrio sp. The sequence goes on from NZ_DAORXT010000124.1 coordinate 1,673, forward strand.
TAATTTGACTACACCAACTCCGCAGACGAGTCTGATACCCGTACCTTCAAATACACCGACTTCTAAGACTACGCCTACACCTTCAAATTCCGAAACTCCTGTAGATTGGTCGGGACAGTCAGTTCCCAACGGAAATTTTGAGGCAGGAACGATATTTTGGAGTTTTTATTGTGACAGCGCATCCGGCGCAAAAGCCAGCAATTTGGTCCATACTGAACCGTCAGGAAATAAAATATCCAAAGTTTCTATTGAGAATGTGGGACCGAATCTTTGGACAATTCATTTGAAGCATACAGGAATTGAGCTGGAAAATTCCAAGACCTACAGGCTTACTTTTGAGGCAAAGTCGACAATTCCCAGAAATATTAGGATATCGCTGCAGAATGCGACGAGCAGCCTAATTGAGTATTTTGGAAGTATAGTAAAAGTTGATTCCAAAATGAAAACTTACACCTGTGAATTTACGTTGAACAGTTCAACAGGTACAAACGTGGCAATTGTGTTTGAACTGGGAAATCTTAGCGAAGTAAAAAATCAGCCACATGACATTTTTTTCGATAATGTAAGCATTGAGAAGATTGGTTCTCCTTCATCAGCACATATACCGGCGGAAGATACTATGGTAGCAGGTATTACTGCTTCGATGAGTTCTGAATATGATGTAGAACTTGGAAAAGAGGCTGAGATACTATTGTCTCAGAGTGGGGAAATTACTTTAGAGGGCAGAATAGAAAATGAAAAGGAAGTTGTGCTTGTATTGGATAACTCCGGAGTGTTAAACACCTATATGGAGGAGATTTTGACGCCATTAGACTTTGGAATATATTCAAACCTTGATTTGACTGTACAAGGTAAAGATGCTTTCATTAACGGAAGTGTTCATACGAACGGGGTATTTACATCCAATGTTGAAACGGTAAAAATTACTGAAACTTGCTCTGCAGCCGGCTTTAATATTACAAGTAAAAATGCGAATATTAATACATATAAAAACATTACTATGCCGGTCGAGATGCCATATTTCCACGACTCACTGATTGCTGACGCATCTAAAAATAGTATGGTCTTCAGACCCGAGGATTATCCTCCCAGTATGTTCTTTTATCCAATGCCGGGGCAGCAAGATATTTTCATATATTACAACTACTTTGCCAATCGGTTTGAAATATGGGGTATGGGTACATTGGTTATAAGCTCTTCCATGTATTTTAAAGGAAATGTTTTTATATCATTGAGAGGAACCAGTAATATTGGTGAGGGATTTATTGTTGCTGACGGAGATATAACTATACAGGGAGAAAATTTGTCTCCTCAAGGGCCAAACGATAAGCTGTATGTTTATTCCATAGGCGGAAACATAGAGTTTCAGACACCTAATTCTACAATAAACGGAATAGCTTATGCTCCCGGAAGCCCTGAAAAACCGAACTCCGGTAAAATTATTTTTACAGGTAACAATAATACCGTTAACGGTTCTATTGCAGGAAATGAACTTAAATTTTACGGCAGCGGCCTTACGGTAAATCATACGGAAGGACAGTTTACTGTTGTAGAACAGAAGTATCTGCAAAGCACCACTTATATGAAGTTGGTAAAAGATACTGCAAAGAGCTTTGTAGACAAATTTGCAGGTACCAGAACAAAAATGACGGTTATTCAATATTCCGATTCTGCCAACAATAACGATTTTAAGCAGTATGATTTGGCTGTGGGTAATAATGCGGCTACTCTTAAGGATAAAATTGAAAAAATCAAACCCGAAACTTCAGGCTTGAGCAATATGGGTGACGGTATGAGAAGGGCTTATCATATTCTTAAAAAGCCGAAAAAAGATTCGGTATCAAAGTATATAATTGTCCTTGCAGGCTCTGAACCGAACCGATGGACGGGTATGAACCCTACATCGAATGATCCGAAGACAGGAGATGGAAAAGCCGATCATATAAAGGCTGACAATGGGGCGTACAATTCGCTGAATTACGCAAAGGATATAGGGAAAATGATTACTTCGGACGGTATTAATCTTATGTTTATAAGTTTTTCGGACAAGGATATAGACTCCGTTTTAGAAGAAATTGCGGTAGAAAGCGGGTCTAAGCTGATAGAATCAACAGGAAGACACTATTACAGAGCAGATAACTTGATGGAACTACTGGAAATTTTCGGAAGCATGCATTTTAAGATACTGTATGATGTTGTGCTTGAAAAAGTGGTGTTTGAAGAGATTCTTCCTCAAGGAGTAATGGCTATTGACCTGCCGGACTGGATGAGCACGGAAAGTATTACGGCGGGAGGAACAACCAGGACAAAAATTGTTGGAGAGATAAATAGTATTCCGCTTACATTTACAGGTAAAGGTTATAGTTTTGATATTGACAGCTTCAAGATAAAAGTAAAATACATGAAACCGGGAACAATAGTATTTGGCAGAGAAGATTCCAAGATGATATACAGCTTTGAATACATGGATACAGGAGGAAAAGTACACTCAAAGACTTTGGACAAATACTTTAACGAAATGACGGTAAATGTTACAATGACAATTGATATCAACTGATATGCTATTATAAGATGATTTTACGGGTTGGTTTCCGGTTCCGGAAGCCAGCCTTTGCACATAAACGCAAAGCATAAGGAGGATAGATATGACAAAAGACATCAAAAAAATAATCAAGCAAATGACCCTGGAGGAGAAGGCCGGATTATGCTCGGGACTGGATGGTTGGCGCACCAAACCTGTTGAAAGGCTGGATATCCCGTCAATAATGATGACCGATGGCCCCCATGGACTGAGAAAACAGAAGGAAGATGCAGATGTGTTTGATATCAACAACAGCGTTCCTGCAACTTGTTTTCCCACTGCCGCAGCTTTGGCGTGTTCATGGGACAGGGAATTGATTGAAAAAGTAGGTATTGCAATAGGAGAAGAATGCCAAGCCGAAAATGTCTCGATACTGCTTGGGCCTGGTGTAAATATAAAGCGCTCGCCTTTGTGTGGCAGAAATTTTGAATATTTTTCGGAGGACCCTTACCTTTCATCGGAGATGGCTGCAAGTCATATAAAAGGAGTTCAGAGCCAGGGAGTTGGGACGTCCCTCAAGCATTTTGCCGCAAACAATCAGGAATACAGGAGAATGACTGTTGATACTGTTGTGGATGAAAGAACCCTTAGGGAAATATATTTTGCAAGCTTTGAGAATGCTGTAAAAAAAGCAAGGCCATGGACTGTTATGTGTGCATACAACAAGCTTAACGGTGAGTATTGTTCGGAAAACAGATATCTTTTAACGGACATTTTAAAGAATGAATGGATGCACGATGGATTTGTGGTATCCGATTGGGGGGCGGTAAACGACAGAGTAAAAGGGTTGGATGCGGGACTTGATCTGGAAATGCCCTCTAGCTATGGTATTACGGATAAAAAAATAGTTGAAGCCGTAAAAAGCGGAAAATTGTCTGAAAAAATTTTGGACAGAGCTGTGGAGAGAATTCTGAAAGTAATTTTTATGGCCCTTGAAAACAAAAAGGAAAACGCCTCCTACGACAAAGAAGCCCACCACAGGCTCGCAAGACAGGTTGCAGCAGAGTCAATGGTGCTGCTTAAGAATGAAGACGACATACTTCCTCTTAGAAAGAGCGGATCAATAGCTTTGATAGGAGCTTTTGTGAAAAAACCAAGGTATCAGGGGGCAGGCAGTTCGCATATTACGCCTACGAGATTTGACGATATTTATGAAGAAATCAAAAAGACGGGTGGTGACGGGACGAATATTGTATATTCGGAAGGCTACAGACTGGATAGCGATGAGATTGATGAAAAATTGATAAACGAGGCTAAAAAAGCGGCGGCAAACTCTGATGTTGCGGTAATATTTGCAGGACTTCCGGATGAATATGAATCTGAAGGATTTGACAGGACTCACATGCGTATGCCGGAAAATCAAAACAGACTTATAGAAGAAGTGGCAAAAGTTCAAAGCAATATTGCGGTAGTATTGCTCAACGGCTCACCAGTTGAAATGCCGTGGATTGACAAGGTAAAATCTGTGCTGGAAGCTTATCTGGGAGGTCAGGCATTAGGAGGTGCAGTGGCAGACGTATTGTTTGGTGAAGTTAATCCGTCGGGAAAACTTGCCGAGACCTTCCCGGTAAAATTAAGTCACAACCCGTCCTATTTGAGTTTTCCCGGAGAAGATGAAAGGGTGGAATATAAAGAAGGGCTGTTTGTCGGGTACAGATATTATGACACAAAGGGAATTGATCCGTTGTTTCCTTTTGGCCACGGACTGAGCTACACCAAATTTGAATACAGCGATATATCGGTGGATAAAAAGGATATCTCGGACAATACCGTCATTAATGTCAGCGTTAAGGTTAAAAATGTTGGCAAAACGGCAGGAAAGGAAATAGTGCAGCTCTATGTAAAGGATGTGAAAAGCAGCGTTAGAAGACCTGAGAAGGAGCTTAAGGGATTTGAAAAGATTTTCTTAGGTCCGGGAGAAGAAAAGACGGTTACATTTACGCTGGATAAAAGAGCTTTCGCATATTACAATACCCAGCTTGGGGATTGGTATGTTGAGAGCGGAGAGTTTTTGATATTAATCGGAAAGTCCTCCAGGGATATAGTTCTGAAAGAATCGGTGAGGGTAAATTCAACAGTGAAGCTAAGGAAGAAATTCAGTAACAACTCAACGATTGAAGACATAATGTCCGATTCAACGGCTGCCAATGTTTTTGGTCCGATGCTATTAGGGTTGGCAGATGAAATGAAAATAGATATGAATAATACTCACGACATGATGGTTGCAAATATAAAAAATTCGCCTTTGCGTTCACTTATTAATTCCACTCAAGGCAGGATAACCGAAGAGATGCTAGATGAGCTGCTTGATAAAGTAAACGGCGCAGATTGAGTAGTTTTGCGTAAATAAAGGGTAATGTGGGTTGTGTAAAAGACAGCTTGCATTGCCCTTTTGTTTGAGAATGTTGAAAATTTTGTGTATAAGAGAATGAAAAGACTCCTTCTTGGCAAG
>NZ_DAORXT010000125.1:0-6531 GCF_035371925.1 Acetivibrio sp.
GCCGAAGGATATGATGTAACAGTCCTTGACAAAGCCATTTTATCTTCTGGCGGCAAGTTTTTGATTTGGTATACCGAAACGGGAAAATCGGCGGTAAGCAGTGAAACTGTTCAGCAACTGGCTGGTACTATGGAAAAAATTGCAGACGATATAAGTGATTTTCTAAATATTGAATGGAATTATAAATTTAACGAAATCAACTCCGACAGCTATAATCATATGAAAAAAGTATTGGATGAATGCGGAATTGATGAAAGTGCAATGAAAAAGGCTCTTCCTGCTTATATTTATGAACCGTCCGATACAGTGGAGGCATTAGCATGGTATCATGGAGATATAACTTTTTGGAAAGAAATGCTTAAAAAGATGTTAAAAGGCTTGGGCGAAAAGGATTTAGTCAAGGAATTTGGCTCAGTGTATTCTCTGCCTTATATTGTTATCAGGACTTCTTTTACCGATGATATAGACAATATGAATCTGCTTTTTGCCCATGAGCTAACACACCATTTTCAAAATATATACTACAATGACCCAAGCTATAATGCCCCCGGTTTTACGAAAGAAACAGTTGCAGAGTTTGTAGCTGCAAGTATCATAGATATTAAAGGAACAAACACTGTAGTGAATATGCAAGCCAATGAATATATAAAAGTTACCGATAACTATTATGCTAATATGATAAATGGAAAACCCAAGGGATATGTAGAGTTTGTTTGGGCAAAATCATATGCGGATATTGTGGATAACGGAATACAATACCTGAAAGAATCGTTGCTCAAAAAAATCCTTTTAAATTTCTTCGGGAGAAAGCTGGCGATTCATACCAACTGGTACTTGAAGATCTTGCAGTACGCAATATTACTAAGGACTATAAGGAAAAAGGTTTTATTTCAACAGATTATCCAAAACCTACAGCGGAGCTTGGCCGCTATATAGATTCTGAAGAAAACTCAATTTTACCAAATTGCTTTCACTATTATTACCTTGATACTAAATACTGGCACGCATCAAAAACTTTGCTTTATATGAAAAATGAAGGTGAGACTAAAATCTTTGTTAAGATAATTGGCAGAAAAAAACACAAATATAGTCTTGTTGACACACTTTATTGCGATATAGGAAAAGAATTGACGATTGCAGATTTTTATAGAGATAATTTCAAAAAATATGATGAGATTATTTTGGCTTTTGGAAATTGCGATACAATAAGTAATGCCAAATATAAGTTGATATCTTTCACTCAGGCAGCAATAGAGCTTAATGAGACAATTACAGGACTTGAAGAGCTCAATCCATGGGAAGTCGATGGCGATTGTATAACTATTCATGTTGAAGAGTTGATTAAAGGTTCGACTACAGTGACAGATTATTTAAATAGTTTGATTTCAAGCTTGAGTATCGAGATTGAGTCGGAGGAAACGGCAGATATTGTAGAGCATTTAGGTGCGCTTAATGATGAGATTAATAGAATAGGAGATGCCATTAAAAAATTTGGAGGAATGTTTGATTATAAAACTGTCCGTATTTATATTATGCCTCTAAAAGACCCGGTGTTGTCCGATGCAGAAATTCACAAGACGGTGTTGGATATGATGCCGAAACCCAGGTTAAAAATTATCGACAAGGTTGATAACGGTATGCACTTGTCAATTGGAGCAGGCATTCAGCCTTTTTCCAAAACCCAGATTATTTTCTATACTGTCATTACGGAACCGGATTGGAAAGTCATGTATCGTATTGAGTTGGAAAAGTAAATATCAGTATAGGGGGAACTTAAGAGCAGCTTTACTCATTAATGTATTTTCGGGTAAGGCTGCTTTTTATGTTAAAGGGTAAATCGAAGTAGAATCCGCATAAAATTTATCGGCCGAAATATTATCCGAAGTTTCGGGGAAAAAATTTAAATGAATGCATATCAAAGGCGTAAAAAGATGGAACTATTTCTTGACTTACAGCGTCTATTAGTGTAAAATAAATTTACAAGTTTATATTTTCTTTGCAGACATAAGCGATAGTAAACTTTTTTCTATAAAGATATGTAAGTTGTGCATTATATGTGCTTCAATCTATTCTGCTCTTCTTCCCGATTTATCCAATTAACTACGAACTTAAGATTTAATCTCATATAATTTTTTGGATTTTAAGGAGTGTGTAAATAATGAATAATCCAATTACTGCTGTTTGGGAAATCACCATGGGGTGCAATATGCGCTGCAAGCATTGCGGCTCCAGTTGTGAGAATGCTTTGGAGGGAGAATTGTCCACCGAGGAAGCTTTAAAGCTTTGCGATGAATTGGGTGAGTTGGGTTTTAAGTGGATTACTTTGTCCGGCGGTGAGCCTACAACAAGAAAGGATTGGCACCTAATAGCCAAAAGACTTAATGAAAACGGAATAATTCCCAATATGATAACCAATGGATGGCTGATGAATGAAGAAATTGCCGATAAAGCGGTGGAAGCGGGAATCAACACAGTTGCCATCAGTATTGACGGGCTTGAAGACACTCATGATTTTATTCGGAAAAAAGGTTCATTTCAAAGGATAATGAATGCTTTCGATATTCTAAAGACTAAAAAGATATTTTATTCGGCCATTACGACCATAAACAACAGAAATATCGAGGAGCTTCCAAAGCTTAGAGACATCCTGATTGAAAAAGGGGTCAGCGGCTGGCAGCTCCAGCTTGGACTTCCCATGGGTAATATGGCTAAAAACAACGAGCTTGTGGCACAGCCTTATCATATTGACGAAGTTATAGAATTTGCTTATCGGACCGTAAAAGAGGGGCATAACATAGATGTCCAGTTGGCCGATTGTATCGGATATTTTAATTTAAAAGAAATAGAAGTAAGGAAAAACAGCCATAACGGACGCATGAAAGACTACAGCTGGATTGGGTGCGGTGCCGGAAAATACAGCCTTGGAATTCTCCATAACGGCGATATTTTAGGCTGTACATCTGTAAGAGACAGAAGCTTTATTGAAGGAAATATAAGAGAGATACCTATAAAGGAAATATGGGAGAATCCTGAAAGCTTTAGCTGGAACAGAAAAATGACCAAAGATAAACTCTCAGGTTTATGCAAAAAGTGCTTTTTCGGAGAACGATGTCTTGGGGGCTGCTCTAATACAAGGCTTACAATGGAGGGAAGCGTGTATTCCGAAAACAAATACTGTTCGTATAATGTGGCCATAAGTACGGCAAAAGAGCAGCTTGACAGAATTGAGGACGTAGACTCAATGATATCGAAAGCAAGAAAGTTTGCGGACAACGGTAATCTGCAGCTAGCTGAAATACTCATTTCCAATGCAATTAAAAAGGGCTGCTGCGATATTGGACTGTTTGAGCTTTACGGGTATGTAAGCTTTATGCTGGGAAATTACCTTGATGCCAAAAAGGCAAACGAAGAGGCTTTGAAAATAAATCCCGACAGTGCTTATGCAAACAAGGGAATGGGATTGTCATTAGGGAGACTTGGAGAACTGGATAAAGGAATAGAATATTTGAGAAAGGCAATTGATTTATCCGACGAAAGCTTCACAGATCCTTATTATGACCTTGCGGTTTTGCTTTATGAAAATGGAAGAAATAGGGAGGCTCTAGAGGTTCTTGAAGAAGGAAGAAAAAAATATAAAAGCTTTGAAGACGTAAGCAAAGACCTGTATGAAATACTTACAAGTGCCTCTTAGGAGTGGGATAATGCCAAAGCGTTTGCTCAAAAAAAAGTATGTATGCGTAAGGCAATATGATTTGACAGACTGCGGAGCAGCCTGTTTGTCGAGTGTTGCCAGGTATTACGGATTAAAAATATCCCTTGCAAAGATAAGGGAGATGACAGGCACCGATACCCATGGCACGAATGCTTATGGTCTGATTCATGCTGCAAAACAACTGGGATTTTCGGCGAAAGGCTTTAAGGCATCTAAAGAGGATTTGATGAAGGATTTTAAGCTTCCTGCCATTGCAAATGTTATTTTAGACAACAGGCTTACTCATTTTGTGGTGATTTATTCGATAAAAAATGGAGTAATTACGGTTGCCGACCCTGACAAGGGAATTGTCAAATATGCTATGGACGATTTCTGTTCAATATGGACCGGAGGACTTATTTTGCTTGAGCCCGGTGAAAACTTTCAAAAAGGGGATCATACCCAGAATATGCTCATAAAATTTACCGGGTTTCTTAGGCCGTTAAAAGGAACTGTGCTGTGCATATTTTTAGCTTCCCTTTTATATACGGCTTTAGGTCTTGCAGGCTCTTTTTATATAAAGTTTTTATTTGACGATTTGATAAAATTTGAAAAGCTTAACGACCTCCATGTGATTTCCGTAGGATTTGCGGCTATGCTTTTGATTCAGGTATTTCTCAATTATTATAGAAGCATACTTGTTACAAAGCTGGGCATGAGCATTGACAAGTCAATAATGATGGAGTATTACTCCCATGTGCTGAAGCTTCCTATGAGCTTCTTTAATTCCAGGAAGGTGGGGGAGATAATTTCAAGATTTATGGATGCTTCAAAGATACGCCAGGCAATTTCCGGAGCAACCCTTACCATAATGATCGATACCGTCATGGCCATAGCCGGAGGAGTTCTTTTATACATGCAAAACTCTTTTTTGTTTCTGATATCTTTTATTGTCATATTGCTGTATGGAATAATTGTGACCGTATTTAACAGACCGATACAAAATGCCAACAGAAGAATAATGGAGGAGAATGCAAAATTAACTTCAGCGCTGGTAGAGTCCGTAAAAGGAATTGAGACTATAAAATCTTTTAGTGCTGAGGATCAAACGGAAAGAAGTACCCGCACTAAAATTGAAGCTGTAATGAAAAGCTCCTTTAAAGAGGGAATGCTGCACATAAATCTCTCTTCGCTGACGGGTATCGTTGCAGGACTTGGGGGCATTGTGATACTCTGGGCCGGTGCATACAATGTCATCAAAGGAAATATGAGCGGAGGACAGCTCCTTGCTTTTAATGCACTTTTGACATATTTTCTTACACCTGTGAGAAACTTAATTGATCTGCAGCCCTTGATACAAACAGCGGTAGTGGCATCCAACAGGCTTGGGGAGATACTTGAGCTTGCATGTGAAAAGGATTTGAGATGTGACTATGACGATTCCATTGTATCCTTAAAAGGTGATATTGAGTTTAGAAATGTGGATTTCCGTTACGGGATGAAAAAACCTGTGCTTAAAAATATAAATTTAACGGTACCTTGCGGGAAAAAGATAGCCATAGTGGGAGAGAGCGGTTCCGGAAAAACCACTTTGGCAAAGCTTTTAATGAATTTTTACAGTCCCCAGAACGGAGAGATTTTGATAAACGGGCACAGTATAAAGGATATTAGCCTTGATGTACTTCGAAAGAAAATAGCCTTTGTCTCCCAGGATGTTTTTATTTTCAGTGGAACTGTAAAAGAAAATCTTTGTCTGGGTAACGAAAACATTGACATGGATGAAATAGTCAAGGCGGCAAAAATGGCCAATGCCCACGATTTCATAGAGGAGCTGCCTTTTAAATACGACACTTTTTTGAATGAAAGCGGTGCAAACCTTTCCGAAGGTCAAAAGCAAAGGCTTGCAATTGCAAGGGCACTCCTTAAAAAGCCGGATATTTTGATACTTGACGAAGCAACGAGTAATCTTGACAGCATTACCGAAAACCATATAAAGAACGCAATATACGCCTTTGGAGATGATGTTACGGTTATTATGATAGCCCATAGATTGAGTACTGTGGCAAGCTGTGACAATATATATCTGATAAAAGAGGGAGAGATTGTTGAGGGCGGTTCCCATACGGAGCTAATAAACTTAAAAGGTTATTACTTTGAAATGTGGAGGCAGACAGAAAGCACTTTATCATCATAATCGGGAGCTATCTCTTCTTAAAAAGAATGCAGATAAAATATAAAACAAGCATACTTTTTGAGGAGAATAGTATAAAAACAATTTAAAGAGGGGGTGAAATTATGTCTGAAACAAAGAAAATGGACATCGGCAGAGAGCTGACCGATGAGGAACTCATGGAAATGACGGGAGGGGCCGCTTTCAGAATTGAGTGTCAGAAAAGCTACACATACCAACCATCAGTACCTGTAGTTAAATATGGAGTTGTAATTGACGAGCCCGATATTGTTCTAAAGTACGGTGTAAGTCCGATAGTTGTAGCTAAGTACGGTATAGGGCCAATACAGCCTTTGTACGGCATCCAGCCAATCGATTTGGGCAAATTGGGCAAATAAGCACAAGAATAATTTTATTTTAGTTTAGGCATGGTCAAAGGACTGTGCCTTTTTTAACATCCAAAAAGGCTTTAGAGACTGTGCTTTCAGAATTAGTTTAAAATTATCGGTTTATTGTATTTGACAAAATAATATGATATGATAAGATTGGAAAACAGTTTACAAACAAGTATTACTCATATAATACTTTTTACATATACTTGTTGAATTTAATATTTTATGGAGCATTCCTATAAAGAAGCAAAATGACCTTTGAAAAAATAGATGCCTGA
>NZ_DAORXT010000126.1:0-6494 GCF_035371925.1 Acetivibrio sp.
ATAAGTTTATTATATTCATTTATGCGGATAAGTTATTGTATAATTAAGATGCGGGGAGGAAATTTAAAGAACCAGCATTTATACACTCAAACAAAATTTTCATTGACTCACGTTTTCAATTGCTTTTAATAAGTAAGATCTTACTATTATATCATTTTTTCTAAGTTGGTTTTATGTTTCATCTTATTTAAGTCGGTTCATCGAAGGGAGTGAATCGGCAACAATCACTGGGACTTGAAAAGATTGCTTGCCAGCATTGCTTATCAGGCAGTGTCTGAACAAGAAGTCGGATTTTAAGAAGTTAAACAGGTCCACATATTGTAGGGGAGTTTTTATAAGGAAAGGTTATATTTTTAGGGGAGTGTTAAACGATTTTCCTTGTGTACGTACACAAATTTAATTTATTCAAAAAGAGAGAATCCAGAGAAAGAAAACTTTTAAGAAAAAAGAGAAAGAAAATTTAGAGAAAGATATTAAGAAAGAAATAGAAAGAAGAAAGAGAGAAATCATAATTTGATATTACTTTAGTTTGCTAAAATGAGAGAATTGGTTATGTTTTTTTAGGGGGAAAAGTGAGAGTTTAAAAACTGCATTTAATTTTTGTAAACTGTGACGGAAGCTTTCTGAAACAGGAGGAGAAAAATTAAACTGTTGCAAAAATGATTAAATCATTTTTGCAACAGTTTTTTATTCTTCACTTCTTCTTTGCCTCTCCCTTTCAAATTCCTGCACATCTCTTATAAAATTCAGCTGGGTTTCTGTTCTTATTATACCGCCGGCTCCGTTTACAATGCTATTCATACGTGCAGAAGCATCCCACGACTTGTTTGATTGTGAATTTTCAATTATATCCTTGAGCTCTTCAAACTCCTCTTTTTGAAGCATCAGATAATTTTTGCACACCGGACACATGAGAAGATATCTGGTTTTATAAGGTATTACAGGAATAAAAAACAGCATAAACCAACTGGTGATCTTTTGAAGATGCCAGCTTGATTCGTTGTTGCAGTTGTTGCATTGAATTTTTCGGACCGGACCGTAATTTTTTGATGTCCGAAATCCCCAGCCAAAGATAATCATATAAAACCTCCCTTAAGCTACTAAATTTACACTACAATTTATTTTTTGCATTATATGCAATTTTAGACAAACCAGAAATATTTTGCAGGATTGAACCATTTTAAACGTCTTTTTATGCAAACCACAACATCTCCATAAAGAGCAATTCCTCTCTTTACATCATCAACTGTTGGCTCTACTTTGGCATATTTTGATTTATTAAATATCTCAATAAAGTCCAAAACATCTATTCCGCTCTCCATGTAAATTCTCTGTCCATACTGCAAAGGTGTCTCGTGCAAATCTCTATCAAGGTTTACAACGCCCAACAGTTTTATTATCTTTGAAAGAATTCTGTCAACTGCCTTGTTTGCATCAAGTTTTAGCATCTTTTTCTTCCAGAAGTGAATATACACTCTTCTTAAAATCCATATCCAAAACATCAGTGTAAAAAGGAAGAACGGTATTGACAATATCCTGACCCAAACCGGTATAATTTCAATGATATTCACAACTGTTTCTTCAAAAGATACCAGTATGGATTTGACCTTGTCAAAGAATATGCTCAGCGCATCTTGTTCCATAACGCTCACAGTGGGTTCAAAAACCATCCATCCGTATCCGGGTATATAAACTTCCGGGAATGCATGCGCATCTTTATCCCTGACGACAAACCGCCCGGTACTACTGTCAAACTCATCCGCCACATATCCTTCAGAATATCTTGCCGGCAATCCGCATGCTCTTGCCAGCACCACCATGGCAGAAGCATAGTGAATGCAAAAACCTTTTTTGCTGTCAAAAAGAAAATAATCTATTGCCTCAGCTCCACTCGGTATGCGCGGAGGGTCCAAATCATATACATAATCCGAATTGTGAAAATACTGTTCAATAGCCAGTGCTTTATCATAAGTGCTTTCTTTTCCCTCGGTTATCTTTTGGGCCAATTTGAAAACCCTGTCGGATATGTTCTGGGGCAATTGGGTATAATTTTCATAAACACTTTTCAAGTCTTCGGTTGCAGCGTATAAAACATTTAAATTGTCATAGCTAATATCCAAGGGCTCACCATCATTCTTTTTATATGCATTCATATCAAGCAATGACTCAGCCCTCGTCCTGTCAAGAATCTTAATAAGATTGTGCTCAAAAGAATTTGTGGCTATCCTCTGGGTTATATATTCCACATCATAACTTTTCCATGAGCTTTGCGCACCGCTACTGCAGCTTCCCAATTTGTTCATATATATTTTTTCGGAATTTTTGCCTTCAGAATAAACATCAATTGCACCTATTGGCACGGGAATAAATTTTGTCGAATAACTGTTTACATTTAATATCGTTGCCTTTCTTTTTTCCGGGAGATTCGAATCATAATTCCAAATTTCCGAAGTTTCCGGCAGTGCCGAAAGTATAATTCCTTCTTTTTTTGCCTTCTTCACCAAATCTACAAATACATTGTACTTTATCCCGTCATTATAGAAGCTTCGGACAGGCTTGTATTCCTTTAGCTTTTCATTTCCGATCTTCCATACATTATCCTCATATTTGTCCCAGCTCTGAATCCTAAGGTACACAGGCTCCTGTGCCGCAACTTCAAAAAGTACCCTGTCACTTTGCGGAGCAGTCAAGGAGTCCAACTGACTTTGGGTTTTTATACTAAAGGGATTGTAAAGATTGTTGTTTATACCCTGAAACAAGTTCTGCTGTGCCGCCGCCCCTCCTAAAGGCTGAGCAACTTGCTCTATCACTGCATTTACGTAAGCAAGCCTCGGAATTACATTCGGTTTTGGGGCAATCAATGAAACCAAAAACACCAACGCAAGAAAAACCGACATTGTGACGTAATACCACTCATTAATCGGAACATTATACCTCACTGTTTCCGCTCGTTTCTTTCTTGTGCGCTCAAAATACAAAAGAAAAAACAGTAAAATATAAATTATGAAATGTATTGTTATTCCTTTGGCCGTTCTGGCGGTATGTATCAAAAACGGGATAAGCCCTATTATAAAGACAACTGCCACACGGTAGCGTATTATTGTAAAGTAATAAATTGTCGAGGCATAGCCGTAGACAGTAATCAAAAAAAGGAAAACGTCCTTGTCTTCTATACCCATAACAACCTGGCATACAATCAAATACAAAAAAGAAAAGGCAAAAAACAGCAATGTTTTTATATTAGCATATTTTTGTGCAAAGTTGTAGGCTGCAAAAATGACACAGGTAATGGCAATTGCCAAAATCAGAAGTTGTATATAGAAAAAACCAAACAATGTTCTTGATGTCCAGTTTATCAAAGCCACAGCCATTGCCAATGGAAGTATTTGATTTTTTAAACGGTATGCATTCTCCATTATTCTCCCCCTTGATTAACCAACATTTTTGTGCTTTGATATTGTCCCTATACCAACACCTCTGAAATCTCGTCACCAAGTCCTATTGTCCACAAGTTCATTTTAGCAGCTTTTGATTGCTCTCTCGCCCAATCAGCTTGTCTCATAACATCTTCGTTATTTTTAATTGCAACCAAATCTACGGTCATTTTTAGTTCTTGCATTCCCTTTATTATCTCAAGAAGCTGACTGTCAAATGAGGCTGAAAAAACCATGGCATCTCCCCCGGCAAAAACCCTGCCATTGCCATCCTGCATAGTAATAATCGAAGTGGGAAGACGCTCACCAGCAAGTTCCTCTTTTGAATGCAGGAATTTGTATGCGGCAAGTCTATGCTGCATTTCAACAATCTGTTCCCTATCCTTAATCAAATAGCTCATCCACTCTCCAAGCTCCAAAAGCCACACTTCCACATCTCTTCCGGCTCTAACCAACATATCAACAACTGACATAAGGGCGTCCAAAACCTTATCTTCCCTTTCGACAACGCTGTTAGTCCTGAATTTTGCCCCATTTAGGACAACAGGATCAAGCACCAGCTTCTTTCTTGGAATACTCCGACCTTCATCTTTCCTTACCATAAGCACATCCGTTTTGGCAGAAAGTTTCCAGTGAATTTTATGAAGCGGGTCTCCGGGATGATATTCGCGAAATTCATGCCCCGGCTCTCCATTTAAGCAGCTTAAAAAATTGAAATCGCTCAGTGCCGTACCTGTCTCTTCCGTCGCAAGCTGACATGAATCAAGCAAAAAAGTGCTGTTCATCTTAAGCTGGGAAATCTTGTTTAATACAGTTATCTCTTTGGTGCTCTCCATTTTTTTATGCCTTTTTAAAATAGATAAGTTAAAAAAGCCCATGAAATCTCTTATTTTAATATCTCTTACCCCTATTTTGGCTATACCTCTGTACTTTGCCCTGTACTCCAAATTGACTATTTGAGTTTTATACGGGCCCAAAGATATGATAGGACTGGGATTGTCCAGAGGAATAAGGTTTTGCGGAACAATAAACGATATATCGATAATCGGTATGGGTATAAAGGATTTGTTTTGAAGCAATACAGTTATGCCCGCAACCCCCTCCTTTTCCACCTGTGATGCGTGAATCTTTTCATCAATTGAAATTTCCAGATTTCTTAGAGATATAAAACAAAGAATCCAAGACAAAAGAGGTGAAAATATCAGCATATAAAGCATCAGCATGCTGGTATCGTCACCAAATACATATGTATATAAAAACATTGCAATTAACATAAAAAGATATACTATATAGCTCATCCTACACTTCCTTCTATGCCAATTCTAATTTTAAAACCGCAAATAAATCACACAAAAGGAACCCCTGTTTTCTGAATAATATCGCTTATAACATCCGATGCCTGTATGTTCTTTATTTTTGCACCTTGGGACATTATGATTCTATGGGCCAATACCGGAACAGCCATTTTCTGTATATCATCCGGGAGCACATAGTCCCTTCCCTTTATAAACGCCCAAGCCTTTGAAGCCTTGTACAGATTGAGGCTTCCACGGGGACTGCATCCCAATACCACATTGTTGTCTTTCCGGGTATTGTCAACTATATTAATTATGTATTCTTTAAGGCAGTCCTCCACCCTTACTTCCTTTACCTTCTCCTTAAGCTCAATAAGCTCTTCTGTGGTCATAACATGCTCAAGCAGGTTTAGCGGGTTTTCACTTCCGAACCGGTCAATTATCAGTTTCTCTTCGTTTTTTCCGGGATATCCTATGGTAAGCTTTAAAAAGAATCTGTCCATCTGAGCTTCAGGCAAAGGATATGTTCCAAAGCTCTCTATGGGGTTTTGCGTGGCCAGAACCATAAAAGGACTGGGAAGCTTGTATGTCTTTCCGTCCACTGTCACCTGAAACTCCTCCATTATTTCAAGGAGACTGGATTGGGTCTTCGGTGATGTTCTGTTGATTTCATCTGCCAGCAGGAAGTTGCACATTGCCGCGCCTTCCCTGTATTCAAACTGCCGAGTGCCGGGATTGAACATCGAAAATCCCATAATATCCGAAGGCATTACATCGGGAGTAAACTGAACCCTGTTGAATTTTCCGTTTACCGAACGGGCAAGGGTCGCAACCAGCTGGGTTTTTCCAACTCCCGGTACATCCTCTATCAATACATGACCGTCACTTAACAGTGCAACCAGAAGATGCTCAATAACAGACCTCTTGCCGATAATAATCTTCTCAATATTATCTATCAACATATTAATGGCACTGTTCATTTGCATGACACCTCTTTTTTCAGTTTTAACCGCCTATTTAAACAAAAAGAATACAAAAAAAGCAATATAAACCACAATAACAATTATATCAGAAAAAAACTTTCTGTACATCCTTTCGTTCAAACTACTTTATCTCATATATGCATTCTCTTGCGCAATTCTTCCTTTATACTGTCTCCGTAAAAAATCATTATGGCAGCCAAAAATATAATGCTTGCTGCAACCGAAATAAGAGAAGGATAATCCACCTTGACAAGATCAAACAGAATAAACAAAATCGGAACAATACCAAACAGCCCGCCCAGCAAAAAATATGAAATATAGTCCCTGGCACTAAGTCTCATTACCTTTGCCGTTATATACATAACAAGCATAGCTGCAACACATAAAAACGGAATGACATAATCCAATGACCAACCCTTCCAGCCTATCTTCCAGTCCCAAAATATCACAAGTCCCGATACAATTATTACCTGCCACATAATAGTCTTTGTAATATTGTGCCTTTTGCGCAGCACATAAACAAGGCTCAGCCAAGCGCTTACCAAGCCCAGCAGGACAAAACCGGGCCAATTTACACTGGTGGGAAATATCTTATAGACAACGTAACTTGCCACAATTGCAACAACGGAGATAAAAGCCAAAATCCGAACAACCATATGCCTTTCATATGTAAGGGGAATTACAGGATAAATATCTTCTGCCTCTTCCATATTGCCATTGTCGGGAAGAAGGTAAGTTGTAAAATTAATTGCCCAAACATGATAAAAAAGAAGTGACTCAAA
>NZ_DAORXT010000127.1:0-6324 GCF_035371925.1 Acetivibrio sp.
GGGTCATTTTCTTTCCGTTACTTCGGGGTCAATTATATACCGTCGTTGACAGATTGACATTAACATGGACAGGGCACCGTCAGGACTGGGGGCAGATACACTCCCAGTTAGAGATTTATTTTAAAGAACGCTTGGCAGGCAGAAACCTTTAAAAACCAGTCTTTAAGGGCATGTTTTATTGACATGCCCTTATTTCACTGTATAATGAAGATAAGGGCAGAAACCGTGAAATACGGCACCTGCCCTTAAGTACTTAAGTAAATATCAAAATCTTATCTCAGATTTTTGAGTTTACACAAAACTTGAAACAGTCTCAGTTTCCGAACGTTACAGAAGCGCAACGCCCTTTCTAAGAGTAGGGAGAATCAGGATGATTCTCCCTGTATGACCAACTTCACTATATGATCACCAATGATACACTTACCATTCTGAGCTCCATAAATCGCGCAATGATTACAGATCTTATTAATGAGCCGGGTTGCCCCTCCAGAAAAACTTTACCATATGGTATAATTCTGATTCATATAAATCATTAGCTTCGATGAATGATTGCACTAAATCTTTCAGATTCCGTATCATTAATAAAATCAATCTTGTCATAGTGTTTGATAGCCCTGACAATACCACTTCCTATACCTCGGTACGGAAGTATTTTCGCAGCAAATGAAGTTATGATCGGGTTCCTAATCACAGAAATCCCATGCTTGATGTTTTCGATAGTTAAATTGTTGGGAAGTTTTCCGGGGCTTATTATTTCAATACGGTTATCAAAAATGAAAATATTGATTGGTGCCTCGATAAAATAATCTCGGTGTATTATAGCGTTAACAACAAGCTCCTCTAAAACAATTTTGGGAATCTCCAATTCGCCTTCAGTGTTGAAGTCCTTATCATTTTGGACCTTACGCAAATTTCTGGTAATAAAACTCATGCTGTCAGTATAAAGCTTAAGTATGTTTCCCTTGATATCTTCGCTGTCCCTGTAAGCAGTTCCTGAAAGATCATTCCCAACAAAACTTACTGCTTTTATTATAAACATGGGTTTTTTAGTCTGCGGTTTTTTCCCAAATAGCAAAAGTCCGGCTAAAGTAAGATTATTATCTTTTGCCAGATACAGGTTTTCCAATATCTGTTTTATGTCAATATCCAGATCTGTTACATCTTCCCCATATTCTTTTTTATAATATTCGCTAAATGAATTCTTGTCTAGATCATTAATAATCTTAGTATCCTGCACTATAAACTCATCGGCATGATATCTTTGAGATTCCTGGAATAACCTTTGAAGCTCCTCCTGTGAAATACGTCTTTTATCTGCACCGGACTTAGTAATATATACGCCGCTGCTTGTACAATACGGTTTATTAATGCCCTGCTTGATATCAATAACAAGCAGAGTTTTATCATTAACCTTTACTGTATAGGTCAGAGGATGTATTGAAGGTTTAACCTGATCAGAAGCAACATTGGAAATCATTTGGTTCAATCTTCTTATGTCTTCAGGACTTAATCCAGTAATTTCTCCTGTATCTTTCACTCCAATTATAATCAAGCCGCCCAAAGCATTGGAAAATGCCACCATTTCTTGAGCCAATTGTTCAGAATTAGTAACGTTTTCTTTGAACTGCGTTGTACTGTTCTCTCCCAATTCGATTCTTTCGAGAAGTTCTAGTACTTCCATAGATTATATATCTCCCTCCTTCTCCTGAAAGCATCTTTCCCGCCTTCCATGATACTTATTATTTTACTCTGTATCTCCCACATATCAATACTGCCGCCAAAGACACTGATTTTTTCTCCATATTCGCATGCAATTACCTTTTCAGCATCACCGAGAACAGGAATGTTTGCATTGTGTGTGGCGAAAATAAATTGTACTTCAGGCTTTACCTCTTTTATCACTTTAATGACTTCTTCATAAATAGTCTGATTATCAAGATCATCTTCAGGCTGATCTATTATTACCAAATCGTTGTCTTTTTGCGCCAAAATGAAAAGTATAAGCGCGGAAGCGCGTTGCCCTAGTGAATGATTCATAAGCGGCTTGCCATGATATAATATTTCAATTTTATTCGGGACTTTGTAGGTTAACAAGTCACAAATGTATTCCGTAAATTTAGTAACAAAATTGGCATATGTGGTATCCGTAATGTAACCCTTGATTTTACTGCCTTCTCTCTTAATTATGTCGAAAAACACCTCTATATAATCTATGAAATTCTCCACTATAAAGGTATAGTGGTTTTCTCTAAGCCCGGAACCCCTGAATACTTCTTTCAGGTGCTCCCCAAAGCGTCCTCTCTCTTCCTTAAATTTGATTTCTATCTTCAAGGATTTCTGCGCATCGTTTATTTTCTTGATTTCTGCTTCATAGAGTTTGTACTCTTCCAGCCATAGGTCATTAAGCTCTGCAAGATTTCTCTTAATAGTTTCAAATAATTCCTCTCTTTTAGTTAGGTTTTTATTTACTTCCGCAAGCTTCACCTCGAGTATATTCAAGCTTCTATTTATTTTTACAAATTCATCTGCATTAAGATTCGGGATATTGATTTCTCGTTGTATTTTGGCGAACTCTTCTTCTAAACTATTTTTCTTGTTTTTGAAATCGGCAATCTCGGCCTTGATTTTCTTTATATATTCTTCCGTTTTGCTGCCAGTCTTCTGTAATAATTCCAGTTCGCTGATTAGTTCATTAAGGTATCTAAATATCCTGTCAAATGTATTCTGGTTTTCAGCGGATTCGTACTTTGCTGCGATTTCATCTAGCTTTGCTTTATTCTCTTCATAGAATCTATAACACGCATCTTTGAATGCTGACAGGTTCTTAAGTATTTCGCTTAATTTTAAGTCATCTCTTTCAAATGCTACCTGTCTTTTAAGCTTTTCTTCAACACCCCTTTCCTTGTAAACTTTCAGTTTATGCTGAAGATCGGCTTTCTGAGCTTCAAATTCTTTTTTCAGCTCGGCAGAATTTCTTAAATTCATCCATTGCTGAATGTTTGAAATGACCTCTGTCTTTTTACCCTCTATCTTTTGAAGGATACCTGTCCGCGTTTTACCCATAAGCTTATCCATAAGATCAGTCTCAAATCCCTCACGGGGACTGGACAAGTCTTTTTGGCCAAAATAAAGGGGGTTTTGAATGATTGAATCTACAGAAATGTTTTTTAAGTTATGATCTTCATCGTATATCTTGACACTATGCCCATATACCCTCTCGATGCTATAGCTGTTGCCATATTTGTCAACCGCATTGATGACTACTTTCCCACCGCTGCCTAATCCATTAGCTATAATTCTATTTTTATACTGTATATCCTGTGATGTTTCGGTTAGCGGAATATCAAGGCAATATCGAATAATTTCGATTATCGTTGACTTCCCACTACCACGAATACCAATCAGATTGTTCATTTCGGGCGAAAAGCAAATGCTTTCACCGTCCAATTTACCACCTACAAAAGATACTGACTGGATATATGCTTTATTCAACGGTGGCAAAGTCTTGCTTATCCTTCCCTCGTAATCTGATAATGCGTACTTAACAGCTTTGAAATTGAAGTCCCCGATTTTTATGTATATTTTTTCTCCCTTTCCTATCTCCTCTACGCAACTTGGATCTGAGCCTTCAACAAGTGCTGGAATTCTTCCTTTAAACCACATTTTTAAATTGTCATATAACTCTCTGGTTCTTAGTTTTTGAAAACCAAGCACGTTCGTCCTGAACAACTCATGATTACTAAGCTCTATTATTCGTCCGCCCTCTAATTCTTTGAAGAAGCCATTGTTCTGCTCAACATGCGCCATTATTATAAAGTAATCTTTTGCAAATTCATCCAAATGCTTGATTGTATCAATCAGGTTATACTTTGTCCTGATGCTTGGACTTCCATAATTCGCTTTTCCAGCAAACATCGACGCAATAAAAGCATTTATGTGATCCACACCATCTTTAAGCCAATCTTCCGGGTCAAATACTATCAATGTATGAATGCCGTTTGCTCCATCATCAACTGATAGCTCAACACCAGGGAGTAAATATATACCAAATTTTTTACCTGCTTTTGCCAACGCTTTATACTCATCCTTGTCAAACTTATTGTGATTTGTTATAACTCCCAGATTTATTTTTTCTTTTATCATCTGGTGTATATATTCTGTAATATAACTATTTTCCTCGCCTTCATATCTGAATCTTCCCTTATCAGCTCTGGTATGGAGATGGAAATCAGCTCTAAGCCACATTGTTCCGCAATCAAAAATCATTATCTATTCCTCCTCTCAACTAATATTCTACTATATAGCTAAACACAATATAGAATTCTCTTGTAAAACTTCCTGCCAATTTGACTAGTCTTTGTTAACTCCTCATTATTTTTTGATGTAATTCCCATACTCCCAGTATTATTGGAATTACTTGACACATTTTCAAAGGCTATTGTTCAATCCTCTATCTTTCATCAACCCAGTTTTCACAGATACAAGTTCCAATTAGACAGCAAATATTCCCTGGTTCTGGCTCTGTGGTAAAGCGCTAAATTCTTCACTTAGGGTCTTGAAACTAAATACCCAAATAAATTTTACCATATAACAATAACGATTACTAACAATGATACTGTCATTGCTGAAAAATAATTAAGCCTAAAAAGTGTTGCATGCATTTTCAGGACTTTTTCATGCTATCAAGAGCACACTGCGTCGATGATCTAAAGGACTCATCGTCCAAAAGATATTTTAATACGTCATTCATAATATTTTACATAAATATATAAGACAACTAGCAAGTTCATTGATAAACTGTTCTATAGAAAAGACTATGAACGGTTGGCAGAGCATCTTGTTTCTCGACTTTTCCAAGAACATTTACAAGTAGAATTGTCCGATGAAGTCTTCCCTTATCATTGATCTTATAAATCCGTCGCTTTCGATTCTTGAGTTTTACTGCTGGACACTACGTGCCAGCAGTAACATCTTATAAAAGTTCATGAAGTAAATAACTTACACATCCTCATCTATAACCCATGTAACAAACCGTTCAATCAGCCTGAGCTTCTTCTGGTTGCACAGCTTGAGCCTTTCGTTGATTTTGCCCCGCAGTTCTTCTTCCGCGTCCGAGTATGAAACGCTGCCCAGCAGAAGGTAATCCGGGGTCGTATCGATAGCTTCACAGATCTTGAGCAATGAATCGATGCTGGGGATCGAGTAGCTGTTTTCTATATTCGAAATAAAGTTATTGCTGAGGCCTGTAGCTTCTGCCACGTCTTCCTGTGTCAGGTTGAGCACCTTGCGGCGTTTTGCGATCCTTTCTCCAAGCGCTTTATAGTCTATACCCATCCATTACCACCCTGTTTTACTGTATCATTTATGATCGATTAACTTAACCAATCATAAAGGTAAATATACACTTGTAATTAGTGCTTATGTAGGTTAAAATGGATAAGTACCCTTATGGTTATAAATCTATCCAATGCCTGGTGAGAGGAATGATGAATATAGGTATTTGCGATGATATTACCATCAATTGCGAAGTTATAGAAGCAGCCATCCTGCAGTATGGTGAGGAAAACAATATCACATTCAACATTCGGAAATTCGGCAGCGGAGAAGAACTCATCGACCTGATCAGTATGGAAGATGCCAGTTTCGATCTGCTTTTTCTTGATTATTACATGAAAGAACTTACCGGCCTTGAAACTGCAAAAAGGATCAGGCATCTGGAACAAGCCGGATGCAAACCTGCATGCAACATCGTTTTCGTGACTTCAATGGACAATACATATGAGTTAATGTGTGTACATCCGCTGCGAGTCATACGCAAACCGGTAAGTCCGGGGATAATAAATGCGATACTCACATATGTCCTGTCTGAAAAAGGCGAGGCACATGCTGTATCAAATCCGGGCCGTGACGGCAGCAAATGAATCCGAGACGCCGGCAAATGAATGTAGCCCGAAAGCCTCGTGCCTTAATATTGTCTCCATGATTTACGGCAGTTTGATTCCATCACGGTCATAAAAAATGACGCCGATGGTTTGCGAATGCCATGAATATCGAAAATCCCAATAGCCGATGGATCAGGCAGTATTAAAGCATCAATATTGATGTTGATTTTTTTATTGAAAAAGTTAGAAATATTATGATAAATATTTAATAGGAAATAGAATTATATGAAATTTCAGGAATATTATTATAATACGCATCCTGCTCGTTAGATTTCTAATTGACTTTGTTGAAAATTTTATGCATTTCTTATGGAAATATTGTTTATTACAAGTAAAAATTATACGATTTGTACAAAAGTTAATAAAGCAATTAATATGAAAG
>NZ_DAORXT010000128.1:0-6155 GCF_035371925.1 Acetivibrio sp.
TTAAAACAGGGTTCTGTAAGATTTTGTAAGGCAATTAAACTTGCAATTTAAATATCAAATGAATTATGAAAAAATACTTGCAAAAAATAAAAATATATAGTAAAATGTTGAATGTTGTGGCGAGGCATACGATGAAGTGGGAGATTGCTGCGAAATAGATGCAGGTAACTTTCACGGAGAATGTCCGATTCTAGAAACCGGGCGACAAGTCACTGTACATTTTGCTATGCATATTATTATGCATATGATTTGGATAAGCTCAGCCCAGGTAAATATAAAATTATATTCCTGGGCTTTAATATAATCAAATAGGAAACACCCGGCATAGTGTACAGAAGTCTGCTTGTTGTACGTAATAATAATAAGGAGGATTATGTATGGCAAACAAACAAAAAATCAGAATCAGATTGAAAGCGTTTGATCACCAAGTTCTTGACCAATCGGCAGAAAAGATAGTCGAGACAGCCAAGAGGACAGGAGCTAAAGTGTCGGGACCGGTACCGTTGCCTACTGAAAAGGAGATTATAACAATACTTAGAGCTCCGCATAAGTACAAGGATTCCCGTGAGCAGTTTGAAATGAGGACTCACAAGAGACTGATTGATATTCTGCTCCCAACACCGAAGACGGTAGATGCGTTGATGAGATTGGATTTGCCGGCAGGAGTAGATATTGAGATAAAGCTGTAATGGCTTGGCAACAGTAAAAAAGGTCATGTTCACACGTAGTGAAAGTCAAATTTCATGAAGTGAACCAATAACCATAGGAGGGATAATAGATGAAAAAATTTATGCTTGGCAAAAAAATAGGCATGACACAGATTTTTAACGATGAAGGATTGTTAATTCCTGTTACTGTTATAGAAGCAGGTCCAATAACAGTTGTTCAGAAGAAGAAGCCCGAAACAGACGGATATAATTCAGTAAAAGTCGGTTTTGGCGATATTCAGGAAAAAAGACTGAACAAGCCTCAAAAAGGAGTGTTCACAAAATTGGGTATAGCACCCAAAAAATATATCAGGGAATTTAGAGTTGAAGACCCTGATCAATATGAAGTAAAACAGGAAATTAAAGTTTCAGAAATGTTCCAGCCTGGTGACAGAATAGATGTGACAGGTATTTCAAAAGGTAAAGGCTTTGCAGGCGTAATTAAAAGGTTTGGAAATGCAAGAGGTAAGGAAACGCATGGCTCAATGTATCATAGAAGAGTGGGTTCCATGGGAGCAAATACAAATCCGGCGAGAGTATTCAAAGGTAAAAAGCTTCCGGGTCATATGGGTGTGGAAAGAGTAACCGTCCAGAATCTTGATGTAGTAAAAGTAGATGGCGAAAGAAACCTTTTACTTGTAAAAGGCGCTGTACCTGGAGCAAAAGGCGGATTGTTAATGATTAAAGATACAGTTAAAGCCGGTAAATAAAAAGGGTGAAAGGAGGATTTAAAATGCCGAAAGTTGATGTATATGATATAAACGGTAAAGTAGTTGGAGACATAAATTTAAGTGACGACATTTTTGGAATCGAAGTCAACAAAAACGCTATTCATCAGGTTGTGGTGAATCAGCTGGCAAATAAAAGACAAGGTACCCAATCAACAAAGACAAAGAGCGAAGTAAGCGGAGGCGGCAGAAAGCCTTGGAGACAGAAGGGTACCGGTAGGGCAAGACACGGTAGTATCCGCTCGGCACAATGGGTTAAAGGCGGAATAGTACTTGGACCAAAGCCAAGAAGCTACAGATACACACTTCCCAAAAAGGTTAGAAGACTTGCATTGAAGTCGGCGTTGTCATCAAAGGTTAATGAAAATGAATTGCTTGTACTTGACAGCTTGAACTTCGACCAAATAAAGACCAAACAAATGGCAAATGTATTAAAGAACTTGAATGTTAACGAGACAGCAGTGTTGGTTTTGGCTGAGAAGAACAAAAATGTGGAATTGTCGGCAAGAAATATTCCTGGTTTGAAGACTTTGTTTGTTAACACAATAAATGTGTATGATATAGTTAAGTACAACAAGTTTATAATAACCAAGGATGCCGTATCAAAAGTTGAGGAGGTGTACGCATAATGAGAGCTGCTGAAGATATAATCAAAAGGCCTTATATTACTGAAAAAAGCAATGCCGAGATTGCAGAAGGCAAGTACACCTTTATTGTGGATGTAAAAGCTACAAAAACTGAAATAAGGCAAGCGGTTGAAAAGCTGTTTCAGGTAAAGGTACTTAAAGTGAATACTATTAAGTGTGACGGTAAAAGAAAGAGACTGGGAGTACATGAAGGCTTTAGACCGGATTGGAAAAAGGCAATAGTAAAGATTGATACAGATCCGAAGCCGGTAACATATTTGGCTGAAGGTGGCAAAACAGCCACAACAACAAAGAAATACAAAACAAGTATTGAAGAATTTGGTGCTGCACAATAAGAAGATCTTACCAGTAGTAAGATAGATTAAGGAGTGAAAAGAAATGCCAGTTAAGAAGTATAATCCAACATCTCCAGGAACAAGGTTTATGACTGTGTCGTCCTTTGAGGAGATAACTAAAAAAGAACCGGAAAAATCACTGTTGGCACCCCTTAAGAAGACTGGCGGCAGGAACTCATACGGAAGAATTACAGTTCGCCACCATGGTGGGGGAGCAAAACAAAAATATAGAATAATCGACTTTAAGAGAGACAAGGATGGAATAAAATCAAAGGTTGCGGCTATAGAATATGACCCGAACAGAACTGCTTATATAGCACTTCTCCATTATGCTGACGGTGAAAAGAGATATATCTTGGCACCTCACGGATTGAAAGTCGGAGACATAGTAGAGTCGGGTGAAAATGCCGACATTAAGCCGGGAAATGCATTGGCGCTTGAAAATATTCCGGTGGGTACGGAAATCCATAATATTGAACTTAAGCCGGGTAAGGGTGCACAGCTGGTTAGAGCTGCAGGAAATGTTGCACAGTTGATGGCAAAAGAAGGCGATTATGCACAGGTAAGATTGCCTTCCGGCGAGGTAAGAATGGTAAGCCTGAAGTGTAAAGCTACTATAGGACAGGTGGGCAATATTGAGCATGAAAATGTTTCAATAGGTAAAGCCGGAAGAAAGAGATGGATGGGAGTAAGGCCTACAGTTCGTGGTGTTGTAATGAACCCGGTTGATCACCCGCATGGTGGTGGTGAAGGTAGATCGCCGATCGGTAGACCAAGTCCGGTAACTCCATGGGGTAAACCGACATTGGGTTACAAGACAAGAAAGAAGAACAAAGCATCCGACAAATTTATTGTTAAGAAAAGAAAATAATTAGCAATTGTTCTGTTAGAGGTTTTTAGGCGGTAAACGAAAGGAGGACATGGTTAGAATGAGTAGATCCGTAAAAAAGGGACCATATGTTGACCCGAAGCTTCTTAAGAAAATAGAAGATATGAACGCTAAAAACGAAAAGAAGGTTATAAAAACATGGTCCAGAGCTTCTACAATATTTCCTCAGATGGTAGGACACACAATTGCAGTACATGACGGAAGAAAGCATGTACCGATTTATATATCGGAAGAGATGGTAGGACACAAGTTGGGAGAGTTTGCTCCAACAAGGACTTATAAAGGACACGCTGGCCATACTGAAAAATCTACAGGATTAAAGTAAGGTAAAGTTTACTGAAAGGAGGAGATTCGGGTGGCAAAGGATGCAAAGGTTAAACAGGAAAATCTTGAAGAAAAAGAAAAAGCATTAGAAACTGTTAATGCTAAACACAGAAAGTCAAATAAGCCGGCTTTGCTTACTAAGAGTGAAAGAAAGAAGCTCGGTATTGGAAAAGACCAGGGCAAAGCTGTTTTAAGATATGCAAGAATATCTTCAAGAAAAGTAAAAATTGTATTGGATCTTATAAAAGGTAAAGATATTGATGAAGCATACGGTATATTGAGATATACTCCAAAAGCTTCTTCAGAAATACTGTATAAGCTTTTAAAATCGGCTGAGGCAAATGCAACTAACAATAACGGATTGAACAGAGACAATCTGTATGTTGCAGAAGCTTTTGCAAATCAAGGGCCTACTTTGAAAAGAATACTGCCTAGAGCAAAAGGTAGTGCAGACAGAATTAGAAAAAGAACCAGTCATATTACTTTGGTAGTTAAAGAAAGAAGTTAATGGAAAAGGAGGGTGGATGATGGGCCAAAAAGTAAATCCCCATGGACTTAGAATAGGAATTATAAAAGACTGGGATACAAAATGGTATGCCAATAACAAAAACTTTAGCGAATACTTGGTGGAAGATTTTAAAATAAGAAAGTTCATTAAGAATAAGCTTTATTCAGCAGGTATTTCAAGAATTGAGATAGAGAGAGCTGCAAACAAGGTAAAGATTAACGTTAATGCTGCAAAACCCGGACTGATAATAGGTAAGGGCGGAGCTGGTATCGAAGAATTGAGAAAGCAGCTTGAAAAGATGACACAGAAGAGTGTGTTGATAAATATAACTGAGATAAAAGTTCCGGAATTGGATTCACAGATTGTTGCAGAAAATATTGCTTCCCAGCTTGAAAAGAGAATATCTTTCAGAAGAGCAATGAAGCAGGCAATGTCAAGAGCTATGAGACTTGGAGCGAAAGGAATAAAGACAGCCGTATCCGGACGTATTGGTGGTGCTGAAATAGCCAGAACAGAGCATTATCATGAAGGAACAATTCCTCTCCAGACATTAAGAGCCGATGTTGACTACGGATTTGCTGAAGCCAATACAACTTACGGCAAATTAGGCGTTAAAGTTTGGATATATAAAGGAGAAGTTCTTCCGGCTGTTAAGAAGGATAAGAAGCAGGAAGGAGGAGATAAGTAATGTTAATGCCTAAAAGGGTAAAGCATAGAAAGGTTCAGAGAGGAAGAATGAAGGGCGTTGCAACCAGAGGAAACAAGGTTATGCACGGCGATTTCGGTCTTCAGGCTCTGGAGCCGGCTTGGATAACAAGCAATCAGATAGAAGCAGCGAGAATAGCGATGACTCGTTTTATAAAAAGAGGCGGAAAGGTTTGGATAAAAATATTCCCAGACAAACCTGTAACTGCGAAGCCTGCTGAAACCCGTATGGGAAGCGGTAAAGGTTCTCCTGAATATTGGGTAGCTGTTGTAAAACCGGGAAGAATAATGTTTGAAATTGCCGGGGTGTCGGAAGAAGTTGCAAGGGAAGCTCTAAGGCTTGCTATGCATAAACTTCCCATTAAGTGTAAATTCGTGACACGTGAAGATGAAATGGGTGGTGAAGCAAATGAAAGCTAAAGATATAAGAAAAAAATCTCAAGAAGAATTGGAAAAGGAACTCGTAGAGTTGAAGTCAGAGCTTTTTAAACTTAGGTTTCAGCACGCTACCAATCAACTCGAAAATCCTATGAAGTTAAAGGATGTTAAAAAATCCATTGCTCGTATAAAGACTATATTAAAGGAAAGAGAACTTAAGGGAATGCAGGTTTAATATCCCTTGAAAGGAGGTAGTTTTAGTTGGCTGAGAGAGGATTAAGAAAAGTCAAAGTTGGTAAAGTTACCAGCGATAAGATGGATAAAACAATAGTTGTATCTATAGAAAGCTCTGAAAAACACCCTCTATATAAAAAGTTTGTTAAGAGAACTTACAAACTGAAAGCTCATGATGAGAATAATGAGTGCAGAGTCGGTGATATAGTTAAAGTAATGGAAACACGTCCGCTTAGCAGGGATAAAAGGTGGAGACTCGTTGAGATTGTTGAAAGAGCCCGTTAATGATATCTGAAAGGAGGTTCTATTATGATTCAGGTACAAACAACACTTAAGGTTGCAGATAATACCGGGGCTAAGAAGCTTATGTGCATAAAAGTTCTTGGAGGTTCCAAGAGAAAGTATGCAAACATTGGTGATGTTATAGTAGCTTCTGTTAAAGATGCAACACCCGGTGGCGTTGTTAAAAAAGGTGATGTTGTAAGATGTGTAATTGTCCGCTCCAAAAGAGGAGTTAGAAGACCGGACGGTTCATATATAAAGTTTGATGAAAATGCAGCAGTCTTAATCAAAGAGGATAAAAACCCAAGAGGAACTCGTATATTTGGGCCTGTTGCAAGAGAATTAAGGGATAAGGAATATATGAAAATTTTGTCCCTCGCACCAGAAGTTCTATAAGGGAGGAGGCGGCTTAAGTTGA
>NZ_DAORXT010000129.1:0-6137 GCF_035371925.1 Acetivibrio sp.
CTTGCTCCTGAAATAGAGACCTCGAAAGCAATACGAGTTTTCGAGAGCATTAAAATATAAGAAGGAGGGGGGCATTAACATGAGAATACTGATAATCGAAGATAATGTCCAACTTGCTGAAAATATGGCCCAGTTATTTAAGAATAGCAACTATATAGTTACATGTGTTCACAATGGAGAAGATGGGTTGGACTTTGCTCTTACAGGTATTTATGACATCATTGTACTAGACTCAAAGCTTCCTAAGATGGACGGCATCACCTTGCTTAAGACCCTCAGAAAAAGAAATCTGTCAACTCCTGTTATACTAATCTCCGACAAAAACACACCATCCGACATTGTAAATGGCCTCGACAGTGGTGCCGATGACTATCTGGCAAAACCTTTTTCATCGGAAGTACTGATGGCAAGAATCCGTGCTTTAGGAAGACGCAAAGGCGGTATTGTCATGAACAACATACTATGTTTTGGCGATATTGAGCTAAACACTTCAAACCTAATGCTATCCACACAGTCATCTGAAATAGGTCTGACACGCCGTGAATGTGAGCTTCTTGAGTTTCTAATCCTTAGAAAAGGTATAATTTCCCCTAAAGAAACAATCATCGAAAAGCTGTGGGGGTTTGACTCCAAAGCAAGCGCCAACCACGTTGAAGTCTACGTATCCTTTTTAAGGAAGAAACTTTATAATATCAATTCCAAGGTGACAATAGATACCATTCGTGGCGCAGGCTATGAACTAAAGTATACGGAAAATACCGCAACTTAAGTCTGTTGAGTTTTCGCCAACTGGGTTAATATGAAAATTCTCCCAAAACTTTGTTTATTTTTATATCGGCTTCCTTAAGTATTTTCATAGTCTTTTCCGGACTGTATTCTCCTTCAACTTCCATAACATTATCCCAAACATCCATCAATGCTCCAAAAACATACGATTCTGCCGGAGCCCATCCAGGTATCGCCGGATAACTCTTTGCATAATTCATTTGCTCAGCAAATACCTTTCTCATTCTGTGTCCTTTGAACCACGGATCCTCATATGCTGATTTAACCACCGGTAGAAAATCTGTTTTTTCGCAATATTCTATTTGTGCCTCTTTACTTGTCAAGTATTTTACAAGCTTTATTGCCTCATTTCGATTTTGTGAGCTTTGGAAAACCGCAAGAGAGCTTCCCCCAAGATACACATATCGCCCTTTCGGCCCTTCCGGAAGCATTGCAACTCCAACATTTTCTATGAAATTGACTCCATTATCCCTTTGATTGTTTTCCAATACACCGACAACCCATGAACCTAAAATTGAAGTAGCATAATCGCCTTTGATAAATTTAGCCTCAATATCCGCAGTATTCATTGCCAGTGATTGTCTATCCATCAGCCCTTCAACCGCAAGTTCCGAATAAAACTTAATTCCGCTTATTGACCGGACAAAATTCTTGCCGTTTCTTTCAATTGCTTTCTTATCTCAAGCTTTTGAGGACATTTCGATTCACACACACCGCACTCAATACACTCATGGGCCGGTTTACCCTTGTACCATTCAACCTTGCCTATTTGGCTGTATTGGCCTTTCGCATAGTCGGTAATTTTATACACCCTGTGATAATTCATCAGCTGAAAGTTAAGAGGAATATTGACACCGGCAGGACACGGCATACAATAATTGCAACCGGTGCAATACAGTTCTTCCATCCGCTTATTTTCCTCCATTGAAGCATTAATCCTGTCGAGCTCTTCCTTTGTAAGAGGAGTATCATTGGATGCAATACGCGCATTCTCTTCCACCATTTCAATTGTGCTCATTCCCGACAATGCACAGTCAACATTCGGATTGGCAAGTACGAAACGCAAGGCTATTTCCGCACAGCTTACCGTCTTTTGAGGAAGCAGTTTTTTAATTGTCTCCGAAGGTTCCCCAAGTTTTCCTCCACCCACAGGTCCCATGATTATTACTCCAAGACCCTTGCTCTTAGCGTACTCTATGGCCTTTTCATTGCTTCTGTCAAGAAGGTTGTACTGGCACAATACCGTTTCAAAGCTGCCGGTATCCACAAGCTTAATTAGATTTTCAGGTTTGTCGTGAAATGAAAAAGATATATGCCGGATAAGCCCCTCTTCTTTTGCCTTCTGTGCAGCCTCCAAAGGCCCTCCCTTCACATCTATGCTTTTTTCATAGGTTTCGAGGCTGATACCCCACATATGATAAAAATCAATATAATCTGTATCCAGCTTTTTTAACGAGTTTTCCAACCGTTTACGCCAATCGGCTCCCGAGGTATTCTCAATTGGATTTTTGGTGGATAAATAAACCTTGTCCCTCCAACCTTTTAAAGCCTTGCCTACAATAATCTCGCTTTCACCGTTGCAGTATCCGGGAGCGGTATCTATATAATTTACTCCCAGTTCAAATGCCCTATGAATCATTTCAATGCTTTTTTCAACGTCAAACTCGGTCTTTCCGTTAATATTAATCTCCGGAAGCCTCATTGCTCCAAATCCCAAAGCAGATATTTTAACACCGGTTTTGCCCAATTCGCGGTACTGCATTCTTTTTCCTCCAATCCATAATCCTTATTTAAAAAATTGGCCTAAATACAAATATATCCACCCCTAAGTTACCCTTTTACATTCTAACAAAAGAAACACTGTGCGTCCATATTTTATCTAAAGCCTTCCAGCTTCTTGGCATTCTTTTTTTTATCGAACTTTTTTATATAATATTTAATAATTTTGGTCATAAAAAATCAATCCAATACGAACTTAATAATTATGAATCAAATAATATAAGTGATGGTTGTTTGAAAGCAAGGTGTTACATTTATGTCCCTCAAATTACAAATGTACACATCCTTTTTCCAAACAACGAATCATATGAGCGTTAAGCTCCCTCCCTTTTTTAGCCGGACTTCACAAAGGTGAAACGGTATCAACACAAAAGGCCGTCTGTCATAAAATTGACAGTCAGCCTTTTTTTACATGCGCTCCATTTCACCCAATAATTTATATTACAGGATTAATAGCGTTCTATTTTAAAAACATCCGTTAATAAAACCTTCAGTTTCCTATCAAACTGTCTATTTTACCCTGATCAAATCCTACAACGATGTTTCCGCCAATATCCACAACAGGTACACCGCGTTGACCGGATTTTCTAATCATTTCCATCGCAGCATTCCTGTCGGATGCAACGTTGATTTCCCTATAGGATACGCCCTTTTCATCCAAATATTCTTTTACTCTTGTGCACCAAGGACATGTAGGTGTAGTATATACGATTACGTCCATATTATCGCCCTCCTATTTATTTTACTTAGACTACTATTATTTAATTATTCCACAATAATTCCTTTTAAAACACCCACTTTTCATTTTAAAACCTAATACTGCCAAGTCAAAAACGGTCAGACTCCCCATAAAAATCCAAACGGAGCCTGACCGGGTTTTAAAACATTAGTTTGCCTTAAGCCGTAACAATTGAATTAGCTTCTTGGAGGGACAATTTTTCAATCGCTTGCTCACGCATTTTGTACTTCAATATTTTCCCTGCAGCATTCATCGGGAATTCCTTAACAAACTCAACATAGCGTGGAGTCTTGTGTTTTGCCATATGGGAACGAACATAATCCTGCAGTTCCTCGGCAGTCATTGTCTCTCCATCTTTGAGAATTACGCAGGCCATAATTTCCTCACCATACTGTTTGTCGGGAACTCCTATAACCTGAACATCGCTTACCTTTGGATGAGTATAAATAAAGTCTTCTATTTCCTTCGGATAAATATTCTCACCGCCGCGAATTATCATGTCTTTGATACGGCCGGTTATTTTGTAGTTGCCGTTTTCATCACGTCTTGCCATATCACCGGTATGGAGCCAACCGTCTTTGTCAATGGCTGCTGCCGTTGCTTCAGGCATCTTGTAGTAACCTTTCATAATATTGTATCCGCGGGCAACAAACTCACCATCGGTATTGTCAGGCAATTCCTCACCGGTTTGAGGGTCTACAATCTTACATTCAATACCCGGAAGAGGACGACCGACAGTGTTTACACGTACCTCAATAGGATCATCCACACGGCTCTGAGTACATCCAGGTGAAGCCTCAGTCTGACCGTATACAATTGTTATCTCCTTCATATTCATTTTGTCCACTACATCCTGCATAACTTTTATAGGACATGGACTTCCGGCCATAATACCCGTTCTCATATGTGAGAAATCAGTCTTACTAAAGTCTTCGTGTTCCATCATTGCAATAAACATCGTAGGAACACCGTTGCAGACAGTTATCTTCTCGCGGTTAATGCAATCCAAAGACACCTTCGGTGAAAAATACGGTATCGGACACATTGTAGCTCCGTGTGTCACCGAAGCTATCATTGAAAGCACCATTCCAAAGCAGTGGAACATAGGCACTTGAATCAGCATGCGGTCGGCAGTGGAAAGGTCCATGCAGTCTCCGATACACTTTCCGTTGTTAATAACATTGTAGTGGGTAAGCATAACACCCTTCGGAAAACCTGTGGTTCCCGATGTGTACTGCATATTGCAGACATCATGCCTGCTGACTGCAAGCGCACGGCGGTAAACTTCCTCAACCGGCACTTTTTCAGCCAATGCAACTGCCTCATCCCATGAGAGACACCCTTTTTGTTTTGAGTCAATAGTAATGATATTGCGCAGGAAAGGAAGCCTCTTAATATGCAGAGGTTTACCGGCCTCCGCCGTTTCAAGCTCCGGACAAAGCTCTTTGATAATGGCAATATAGTCCGAATCTTTAAACCCGTCAGTCATAACCAGTGTGTGGGTATCCGACTGGCGGAGCAAATATTCAAGCTCATAAATTTTGTAAGCAGTATTTACGGTAACAAGCACCGCACCTATCTTGGTTGTTGCCCAGAATGTAATGAACCATTGAGGCACGTTGGTAGCCCAAACGGCAACGTGGTCACCCGGCTTTACTCCCAATGCTATAAGTGACCTTGCAAAAGTATCGACATCATCCCTAAACTGGGCATAAGTTCTGGTATAATCCGTTGTAGTATACCGGAATGCATACTGATCGGGGAACTCTTCAACAACACGGTCCAATACTTGAGAGAATGTCAAATCAATCATTGCATCCTTTTCCCAAATATATTTTCCGGTCTTTCTTTTATTGTCGTACAAACGCCCTCTTACTTCATTTCTTTTAGTATAGCGGTTCATATAGTTTGCAAAATTGGGGAAGACAACTCCGGCATCATCCAGGTCCGCAGCCCATCTCTTAACCCACTCAAGAGAAATATATCCCTCGTAGTTGATTGAACGAAGGGCCATCATGATGTCGTCAATCGGCAAATCTCCCTCACCCAACATGCGATATTGGATTTTTCCGTTTTCAACAACAGAGTCCTTGATATGTACATATTTTATGAATGCTCCAAGATTTTGCACCGTTTTACCGGGAGTCTCTCCGGCAAATCTATACGGATGATGTACATCCCACAGAGCTGCGACAGCATCACTGGCTACACTCTCAAGAAGTGTGCACAGACGTTTGGTGTCGGAATAAACACCGTTGGTTTCCACAAGGAGTGTAACGCCCTTTTCTTCTGCGATAGGCGCAAGCTTTTTCAATGCTTCAATAACAACATTGTCATCCACCTCTCCCTGAGGTTCGGGCTCAAGATCTCCAAGGACACGAACAAAAGGAGTTCCAAGCTTGGAAGCCAGTGTAATGTACTGAACAACCTCCTCATGATTTTTGTCCGCATTCTCGGCAAATTTCAGGCAGCACCCTGAAGAAAAGCACGGAATTTCAAGACGAAGCTCCGAAAGCTTTTTTGCAGTCTGAGGCAGCTCAGATTCGGTAAAAGGCTGTGCTTTTACAGCAAAAATCTCATTTCCAAGCCCACGGATTTCGATACCGTCAAATCCAAAATCCTTAGCCATGGAATAAATGTCCGTCCAACTAAAGTCAGGACAACCAAGTGTTGAAAACGCAATCTTCATAACATTCCTCCTATAATCCCAGTTTTTTAAACTTATGAAAACTAAAAAAGCTTTCACCTCATAACATATATATGTTAGAGACGAAAGCCATCGTTTCTTTTGCAGTTATAGTTTAAAAGAAAAATTACCAAAGGCAATAATACA
>NZ_DAORXT010000130.1:0-6017 GCF_035371925.1 Acetivibrio sp.
ACTTGTGAATGAGAATTGCAAAAAAATAGTATTATTTTATAATGTTTTATATTATAATGTAAAATATAAGGAGTTTTTTGAGAGAAGGATTATAATATTAGGTGACAGACCTTATAATTATATGTTTAAAATTATTTGTATTTAAAGCGGGGTAATGTAATGAAGGGTGAGATTTCAGTTTTAATTGCCGATGATAATGTAGAATTTGCAAAATTGCTAAAGGAATATATGAACCAATATGAAGACATAGAAGTTTTAGAACTTGCAAAAGACGGTTTACAGGCCATAGAAATGGTTATATCCAAAAAACCTGATGTGGTTGTGCTTGATATTATTATGCCCAATTTAGACGGCTTGGGAGTTTTGGAAAGGCTGTCCACCATGCAGCTAGAGTACAGACCTATCTTTATTGTCCTTTCGGCAATTGGGCAGGATGTATTCGTACAAAGAGCCGTTAGTCTCGGCGCGGAATATTATATAATCAAACCTTTTGATGTTGAAGTGCTGGTTACGAGAATAAGGCAGTTGTACAGGGAAAAAACAACGTCCGTTTTCTCAAGCAAACCGATTATCAAGAATTCTGAGCTTTTAAGCGGCAACGTTGACAGAAATTATGACCTTGAAGTTGAAGTTACCAACTTGATGCATGAGGTAGGTATTCCTCCCCATATGGCCGGTTATCAGTACCTTCGAGAGGCGGTTATTCAAACTGTGAAGAATTCGAAAGTGTTTACGTCTGTGACAAAGACTTTATACCCTGCTGTGGCTGAAAAGTACAACACTACGCCTCAAAAAGTCGAAAGGGCAATAAGAAATGCCATTGAGAGTGCCTGGGCAAGAGGAAATCCCGATACGGTGGATGCGTTGTTCGGATACACCATCAATTACAGCAAAGGAAAACCTACGAATTCGGAATGCATAGCAATGATGGCCGATAAGATAAGGATAACCTTGGGGTTGAGACCATAAATAAATCTTGATAATAATCTAAAAGACCTGTCATATGACAGGTCTTTTAATAAGAATTTATTACTTGTTAACTATTTCCCTTAATTCTTTTCCTGCTTTAAATACAGGAGCTTTAGATGCGGGGATTGTGATTTCTTCTTTTGTTTGAGGATTTCTTCCTTTTCTGGCAGCTCTGTCTTTAACTATAAAAGTACCGAAGCCAACAAGTGCCACTTTATCACCGTTCTTAAGCGCTTCTTCAACAGAGGCAATAAAAGCATTCAAAGCAGCTTCACTGTTTTTTTTGCTCAGACCTGATTTAGAAGCAATAGAGTTTACCAATTCAGTTTTATTCATGTACACAACCTCCTAAATTTGGAATTCGACAATATTTTATAATGAAAATCGCGCAAAGTCAAGCAATTACAAATAATTTAATGGAATAAATCAAATTTTTTTGTAAAAAATCAATTATTAATTGCATAGTTATACATTCTGATGTATAATATATGACTAAACTTGTCAAGAACAAGCCGTCAAACAAAGTTATCCAATTCCAATTTGAGGAACAACGTGAATTTCAACATTACTCAAAAGACTTTTTAACTCGTTGTAAAAATTATTCTCTTTGTGGTCGTTGGGAGATTCCCCCATTACTATGTGGTTAATTTTATTATCCTTTGCAAAATCTACTATAGTTTGAACAATATTATCGGATTTTAAAACGGAGAGGTTGGCACCGACCGATTTTGATATTTTAAACAAATATTCCAAAGCTTCTCCCTCTTTTATGTTGTCCAAGAAGTTCCATTCATTTTTAGCAACATGTATAACAAAGAGTTCGCCCTTCAATTCGTTTCTTAAATCTGCGGCTTTTAATATCAGTCTTTCACAAGTAATCTGTTGTGTTACACATACTAAAATGTTCTGAGGTGAACTCAAGACAAAAACCCCTTTCATAAGATGCTTACGGCAAATAAATATTGAGAAAATATAAGGTCTATAAACCGCTATACAGTCAGCATAATATTTATATGCAATTTATTTAATTAAAATCAGTAAAGTTTAATCCAACAAATGGTTTGGCAGGCAATTTTGAAGCAGCCCCTTATACTTTTATTATATCAGAGATACTTAAAAAAGTCTTATCTATTTATCAAAAAATGTTTGACAAATCTTTGTACTTTGTTTGCTTGCAAAATAGGCTTTTGTGTACTAGAATTAAATTTGCGGAAAACTAAGCTTTAAAGTTGAAGAAACAAGAGGTCGGGGGATGTCATGAGAACAATTCATATTGATAGTATTATTGAAGCAGTAGAAAAGCTTTGTATCGACTCAAATTATTATCTTAACGATGATATGGTAAAAGGCCTCGAAAAAGGTTTTGAGAAAGAAGAGTCGGACAATGGCAGGGAAATTTTGAGCAAGATTATTGAAAATGCACAGATAGCAAGGGAAAGGTCCATGGCAATCTGTCAGGATACGGGAATGGCTGTTGTTTTTGCAGACATAGGCCAGGATGTACATATCATGGGAGGAAGCCTTACTGACGCAATCAATGAAGGGGTCAGAAGAGGTTATGAAAAAGGTTATCTTAGAAAGTCGGTTGTAAACGACCCGATAGAGAGGATAAACACAAAGGATAATACTCCGGCTGTGATTCATTATAACATAATTGACGGGGACAAAATAAAGATAACAGTTGCACCTAAGGGCTTCGGAAGTGAAAATATGAGTGCCCTAAAAATGCTTACACCTTCGCAGGGAATAGAAGGGGTTAAGAACTTTATAATTGAGACGGTTGAAAAAGCAGGGCCGAATCCCTGTCCTCCTATTGTCGTTGGAGTGGGTATAGGGGGTACCATGGAAAAGGCTGCGTTTTTGGCCAAAAAGGCCCTTTTAAGGCCTATAGATAAAAGAAATGACGTTCCGTATTTAAAAGAGCTGGAAGAGGAAATGCTGGAGCGTATAAACAGGCTGGGTATAGGTCCTGCGGGACTGGGAGGCAGAATTACAGCCTTGGGAGTGAACATTGAGGTGTTTCCAACCCATATTGCAGGTCTTCCGGTGGCGGTGAATATAAACTGTCATGCAACAAGACATGCAGAAGCCGTTATTTAAATGTTAGTTATTCTGTGAAAGGTGGTAAATATGAAATACATAATTGAAGCGCCTTTGACTGAAAAAAAGGCAAGAGAGCTCAGAGCCGGAAATGTTGTAAGTATCAATGGAACAATATACACGGCCAGGGATGCGGCCCATAAAAAAATGGTAAGCCTTGTACAGGAGGGCAAGCCGCTGCCCTTTGACATAAGAGACCAGATAATATATTATGTGGGTCCTTGCCCCGCAAAACCCGGTGAAGTTATAGGTTCGGCAGGTCCGACAACCAGCAGCAGAATGGACGCTTATGCTCCTTGTCTGATAGAGCTCGGGTTAAAAGGTATGATAGGCAAGGGATTGAGAAGCGAAGCGGTTGTAGATGCAATGAAAAGTTGTGGTGCTGTGTATTTTGGAGCAATTGGAGGGGCGGGAGCCCTGATTGCGAAGTCGATTGTTGCAGAAGAATTGATTGCTTTTCCCGAGCTTGGGACAGAGGCAATAAGAAAGCTTACTGTTAAAGATTTTCCTGCAATTGTAATAATCGACAGCTACGGAAACAATCTTTACAAGGCGGGCAGAGAAAAATACCAAATAGTTTCTTAGTGAAGGCATTTATAAATCAAAAAACAGGGTATATTTTTATTCAACAATAGTGTATAATAAATTTTAGGTCAGCTAGATGCTTAATATTTAAAAGATTTGGAGGGATAGAGATGAGCAAGATTACAAAGGATATGATTATAGCAGATGTACTGCAAATGGACAGAGGTACTGCTCCCATATTTATAAACAACGGAATGCATTGCCTCGGATGCCCGTCTTCAATGGGTGAGAGTATTGAAGATGCCTGTGCAGTTCATGGAATAGATGTCAACAAGCTTGTTAAGGAGCTTAATGATTATTTCGAAAATAAATAATGCCTTGGAAGCAATTAGCTCTAGAGCACTATAAACTGTTGCATTATTAGCGTTTCTTAATTAATTTTAAAATTAATATGAAATCAATCTAAAGCAAGAAAATAAGACATTTTATGTCTTATTTTTTTACGCCTTTACCTATATAAGTTTATTAGCATTTCTGCTTTAGTTACAATCAAAATCCGAACTATTCGGGGTGAATTTTGAGTGAATGTTCGTATATTTGGTTGTTTTTATGAAGTAGAAATGTTATTATATAATAGTGATTAGTTTAGGTTGTAATTAACTGATTTTGAAGTTATAATTTAAATGTTCCAAAAAATTAGGAATGCAGTACCATTAAAATATACTGGCAGCGAACAAGCTTTGTGTTTTACAGCTCCAAACGTTGTCTGAGGATAAGCCGCAATTTTATATAAGAATTTAATGCGGTTTATGAAGTTTATGGTCTGACTTCTGGAATAGGGGGAATGTTAGAATGGCTACCAGAGTTGTAGTAGGCACCCAATGGGGAGATGAGGGGAAAGGCAAGTATATTGATATGCTCGCCAAGGACTCTGACATAGTGGTACGCTTTTCAGGCGGAAATAATGCCGGACATACAATAGTGGCTAACGGTGTAAAATATGCGCTGCATCTTATACCATCAGGCATATTAAACGAAGGCAAGACTTGCATTATAGGCAATGGTGTCGTGGTAGATCCGGCAGTTTTGTTAAAAGAGATTAAGGAGCTTAATGAAAAAGGAATAGACACCAGCAGGCTTTTGGTAAGCGACAGGGCTCATGTTATCATGCCGTATCACAGGCTGCTGGATGAGCTTCAGGAGAAATTCAGGGGCAACAACTCAATAGGGACAACAAAAAGAGGTATTGGCCCGTGCTACTCTGACAAGACAGAAAGATCGGGAATCAGAATGTGCGATCTTATTGATGAAGAGGAATTTGCCGCCAAGGTAAGAGAAAATTTGAAAATTAAGAATCTCATAATTGAAAAGGTGTATGGCGGGCAAAAACTGGATGAGGAACAGGTTATATCCGAATACCTTGAATACGGAAGACAGCTTAAGGAATATGTTACAGATGTAAACAGCATTATATTTGAAGCTATAGAGCAGGGAAAGAATATATTGTTTGAAGGGGCTCAGGCCACATTTTTAGACCTTGATTTCGGGACTTACCCGTATGTTACTTCTTCCAACCCTGTGGCAGGCGGAGTATGCACGGGAGCAGGAGTCGGACCTGTCTTTATCGATGAGGTATACGGCGTTTTGAAAGCCTATACGTCAAGAGTTGGTGCAGGACCATTCCCTACGGAGCAGGACAATGAGACAGGGAATACCATAAGGGAGCTTGGATGGGAATATGGTACGACCACAGGAAGGCCAAGGCGCTGCGGTTGGCTGGACCTTGTTATGATAAAGTATGCTGCCAGAGTAAACGGGCTTACTGCGTTGGCAATAAACCATGTTGATACGATAGGGAAGCTGCCCAAAATCAAGCTTTGTGTGGCATATAAAAAGAACGGGCGTGAGACGCTTAATTTCCCGTCCAGTTTAAAAGAACTTGCCCAATGTGAACCCGTATACGAAGAATTTGACAGTTGGAATGAAGATATATCAAACATAAAATCCTTTGATGACCTTCCGGATAATGCTAAAAAGTACTTGCGCAGAATAGAAGAGATTGTTGGAGTAAAGATAAAACTGATTGGCGTTGGTAAGGAACGGGAACAGACTATTGTGGTGCAGTAAAAACTAAAAATACAGAGCGTATATATTCGTCAAGCTTGAAAACAGGTTGGTTGTTACGGTCTTGCAAACACTCAAAACTGCTCAAAAACTATGAGCAGTTTTGAATTGTTTGCGGCTAAAGAAATAGTATCCATAAAGAAATTAAAAAATTACAAAAAAATTTTAAAAAAATCAGTTGACAGAACTATATGACCTGTTGTAATATATATAACTGTGTGATGCAGAAATCGCAAGTAAGTTTGGGCCATTAGCTCAGTTGGCAGAGCACATGACTTTTAATCATGGTGTCCCGCGTT
>NZ_DAORXT010000131.1:0-5887 GCF_035371925.1 Acetivibrio sp.
GGAGGAATAAATATTTCATTGATTGTATAGTGTTTTTCTCTTATTATAATTAAAGCATAAGTTTTTACCCCCTGTGCATATAAAGCACAAATATTGAAATTGTATTCTCTTTTCTGATGGTGGTTATTTTTGTATTTTGTTAATAAATCTTATAATAACCAACAATGTCTAGGTACAAGATGGAGAAAGTGTGAAATTGCTTTCTCCATCTTTCTATATTATTCATAATCTTATATGATATGGGCCAGTGAAAAAAGGGACAGCAGAAATATTTCAAATATAAGCAGGCGTTTTTCTGTTTCGCTGTAGCTTAATGATGAATAAAGGCTTACTATTTTTCTAAGGTCTTTTATTTTACTTTGCATTATGTTGAATCGATCGCCAAATTCATAATAATCTGCAAGGATATCATATATTTCATTTGATTTTATACTGTGCTTGTCAAGCGAGGGATGCTCGAATATTCTGATACAGCTCATGCTTTCAAATTCAAACCTCAGGATTTTAGCCATTATGGTGCAGGATTTTTTGGTAAATGTCAGCAGACGCCTTTTTTGTAGTAAAATTATAAATTTTTCCGCTTCATCCAGCAAGGTGTTCAATTGCGTTTCAAAAAGGTCCATTTGAGTTGAGCGGGCTAAAATAATGGACAGGATGTGGTCTATGTTTTTGTCGTAATCAACCCTTATGTCACTGTTTTCCCAAAGGCTGCAGCTTCCATCTTCATCGATTGAAATATTATGGCTTTCGTGATATTTGGGCATAAGGTTGTAATTTATTTTTGAAGTTATCGATTCCAAATACTTAAGAAAGCTGTAAATCTCTTTATCAGTAAAATTTACAAAGGAAATGCAGCCGTATTTAAAAAGATAAACGGCCTTATCCTCAGTGTGGTATTTTAAAATTGCATCAAGCTGATTGCCGGCTACCAATATATATTCATCCCAGGTGAATTTCATATTGGCTTTGAGTAAAGCGGCAATCTTGTCTAAAGGAAGAGAGGTTGCAACCTTGTAGCTTGTAAAGTGAACCGTTTTCATATCTACCAATTCCCCGCCGAAATTACTTTAATAAGTCTGCTACCATAAGGACTACTTCCACAAGTATCAGTATAACTATAACCCACTCAACGAAAAGCCCTCTTATTGAATGGCTTATCGAAGAAAAACCGCTAAGTACATTGTTGAGAATATCGGTTTTTTCCTTTAGTGTAATATATCTGTCATTCAGTTCGAAAAATTCCGACATCATGTCATAAAGATTTTTTGCATCGCTGTTGGTCCAGGTGATGTCCGGCTTGTCAAGTATCATTATGTAAGCTATTGTGTTATACTCATGACGCACAATTTTTGATGTGGTTTTTGCAATTTCTTTGTTGCCGACATTGAGTTTTCCTTTCTCCAGCTTGTCAATCATGGTCTCGAGTGTGTCCAGGATGGTGCTTAAGTGTTCTTCGGTTTTTTCCAATGCCACTGATTTGGCAATAACAGTGGAAACAAGCTCCGGATAAAAGACTTCAAACTTCGGCACGGTCAGATAACTGTCGGTGAGCTCAATTTCGGCATTTTCCCTGACTTGAAGCTCATAATCGTCGGAATACTGTTTGTAGTTTTCAACATCAATATCAATCTTTTCTTTTTTTAAATATTCGATAAAAAGCTTTTCA
Organism: Acetivibrio sp.; assembly: GCF_035371925.1. Classification (NCBI taxonomy): domain Bacteria; kingdom Bacillati; phylum Bacillota; class Clostridia; order Acetivibrionales; family Acetivibrionaceae; genus Acetivibrio; species Acetivibrio sp. Next base: position 1,667 of record NZ_DAORXT010000131.1, read on the forward strand.
TCTTCGGAAGGAGAGTTAATGAAAACAATGCTTCCGAAGGAGAATACAAGAATCTTCTCACCTTCGGGAATGTCTTTACCGAAAATTTCGGACAAAACGTTTTCATTTAGGATAAGAGGCTCCTCCCAGGTATATTTTTTAGGGATGTTGCATTTTGCGGCAATTCTGTTCAGGTCTATTTCGTTTGTTACTGCATAGGCCTTAAAAACCATTTTATCCAACCTCATCACCTTCAGTCTCTATTTTAAACATATTTGCCAGTGCTATTTCTTTTATAGATTGCTTTAAAATCAGCAACATTATCAGTGGTATAATATAACAATGGGAAAGGTGTTAAATTTTAGAAAACAAACATTTTATATTGTAAAACAGTACAAAATTACAAAAGGGAATTCTTGATGACAATTATATCACAACAAAACTCTAATGAAAAGGTGATACTTTTAGTTGTTCATAAATTCTTCAAAGAAGGATTTTTATATATGCTTGTAGAAAATATAAATCAGGAAATATTATTCTATCACTGTCACACAGGTTAAAGGTCGCATGTGCTAAAAACAATGGTCTTGCTTTATATCACAGGAGGGCAATGATATATGAAAGTTGGAGAAATTGCATCCATCCGCCACTATTCCGGAAAAACATGGTTTAAAAGTATAGTGCTTCAAGTTGAAAAAAATATGCTCGTCGTAAAACTCATACGGGAGTTTGCCGTGCTGAATTTTCTTGAAAATGACCCTGTTGTGTTGGGGTATGAGGAAAACGATGAAGTATTCATCTTAAGTTGTGTTGTAACCGGAATAGATCCTGATTGCAGCTACATAAAACTAAAGATTGAGTCCGTAATGCCTCTGAAGGAGCAGAGGGAATATGAAAGGTTTCCTGTATCTTTTTATGCAAAGATAAGATGTGAAGACTCTGACAAAATCAATATTGCCACAATCAAAAACATGAGCTTTGACGGCTTGATGATTAACACAAATGCCGACTTGCCATTGAGAAAAAACATTGAGGTCATAATATATCCTACTTTTCAGGAAGTGAAAATAGACCAGGACGTTGACAAAACCGTTATTTCTCTGAAGTCTGATATTGTAAGAAAGGAAGCTTTTGCAAGGTACTTTGAATACGGGCTCAAGATAACAAATATTGATGCCCAGAATCAAAATCTCATAAGGCTTTATCTTCAAAGCATAAAGGGCATGCAGGCAAAGTTTTTGAAGGATTTGAAAAACAGCCCGTAATCAAAGCTTTATTTCTTGTTGGGATTGTAAAAAAACTTGCGAATAAACGGAAGCCTGATGTGAATTGCGCTTTCCGGGCAAAGCTCCTGACAGCAATAACATCTTATGCATCTTCTGTAAGTATATTTTGGAGCCTCATTTTTGTTATTGTTATGCCAGCCCAAAGCTTTAGGCTTTACCGGACATACGTTTACACATACTCCGCACTTTATGCATTTGGACTCTATGATGAAGGGCTTTGGAACAATGGAGTTTCTCAAAAACTGAATGGCTCCGCCGGGCTTAAAGGGCTTTACAGGCTCTCTTCTTACATCAAAGTCGTAAGCTATGAAGCTTTGAAGATCATCTCCTACGATTTCAATTTCATTTTCATCATAGGTGCCAAGGCCTGCTTCCTTTCCGGATACTATAGTGGGGACAAACTCCGGGTTTAGGTTTATCATCTTGCATACGGTAGCGTCCAAAGCAATAGGATCCGAGGACAGAAGTATTGCATTCATTTTTTTGGGAGTTCCACCCCTGGGGCCGTTGCCTTCCATTGCCATGATTCCATCCATGACAAAAAGGCGCGGCTTCAGATATACATTAATATCCACGAGCATTTTGGCAAAGTCTGTAATGCTGGGAATTCGAACATGAAATTCTCCTTTTAAAGGCCCGGGTATGCATCCAAACTGATTTTTCACACATCCTGTCATTCTCGCAAATCCATGGGTTTTCAATTTGGGCAGGCTGATTATGCCGTCGCAGTCTAAAACACCGTTGGCTATTATAAACTTTTTGTTTTGAACTGCATTTTCAAAGAAAACTTCCTTGCCTTCCGAAAAATCTGCAAGTTTAATCCCAAGTTCCTTTGCTGCTTGCTCTAAGCCGGATTTTCTGGCGGCAGTTATAGGTTTGTGTATGCCAGGGGAGTCACCGTATGTAAGGTTGGTTATTCCTGCTTCCATAAATATTTCAGCCACGGCTTTAAATACGGAAGGATGCGTTGTGGCGCATTTTTCGGGAGGATCTGCCGAAACAAGATTGGGCTTTAAGAGTATTTTTTCATCGGGTGCTGCAAATTTATGTGGACCTCCAATAAGGTCAAGCCCTCTTTTTATGGCTGATTTAACTGTGTTGTAATCATAGCTTTCACATCGGATTAATGCCACTTTTGACATTATTGTTAACCACCTCTTATTTTTCTTTTACAGTCTATACTAGCATATATCAATAAAATTTTAAAGGGAAATGTGAAAAAGCAGGAAAGAAAACAAGCAGTGTCAAAAGGTGCTGATAAAATGTGGGTACATAGACGGGTTTTCATAACGGTTCATCTTTTACACTGCTTGCTTTAAATTTTTGATATTATTTCTTGCCTGACTTCTTGCCTGTTTTTTTATCCTGCTTTAACTCTTCATATTTAGGCGCAATGTTTTCTCCCAACTGGTCGTTTGCAAATTCATATTTCCCGGATGCGTCCTTGATATTTTTTTCATTGGCCTTTTTTTGCTTGTTTTTGTTTTTAGACATAATTTCACCTCCTGATTTTAGTTTTCCAGATTAAAAAAAAGTAATGCAGAAAAGTGGAAATGTAAAATCAAACCAGATATAAGAGCAGAAGATATAAGAGTTGTATTAATGGAATTAAAGTACTATAATAATGTTAAAGCAATATACCTGTAAATTGAAATAAATATTTCGTCGATTATATAAACACCAATTATGTATTAAAACAAAGAACTGGATGAGGTTGGATATGTATAAAAAAATCTTGGCACAAATTCAATGCTTGATGGTAGTTGTATTAATTTTATTATCCTTTGAAGGTTTTGCTTTCGGAGCTCAAGAAGCTCCTGAAATCATGGCTCCTTCTGCTATTTTGATGGAATTGCAGAGAGGGCAAATACTCTATAAAAAAAATCCGGAAGAGAAGCTTCATATTTCGTCTGCAAATAAAATTATGACCGGCCTTATTGCTTTGGAGAAAATGCAAAACCAGCTGAACACAAGTATTACCGTCAGCAAAAAGGCGGTTTCTGTTGAAGGTGCTGTGTTGAATCTTGAGGTTGGGGGCAAGTATCCGGTTGAAGATTTGATATATTCGGTTTTGTTGGGCTCGGCCAATGACAGTGCCAATGTTTTGGCAGAGTATATTGGCGGAGATGAGCAGGGGTTTGTTGAGCTTATGAATAAGAAGGCCAAAGAGCTTGAAATGAAGGATACTTATTTTACAAATCCAACAGGTTTGTATGATGAGAATCAATATACAACAGCGTATGACCTGGCTGTTTTGATAAGATATGCCGTAACAAAATCCAACACCTTCAATGAGATTTTTTCATCCAAGGCCAGACCTTGGGTGGACGGAAGGCAGATTTTGATAAACAGTAACGAGTTGTTCTGGAGCTATGATGGTGTTGACGGGGGAAAGACTGGGTATAACGAGAAGGAACGTCAAACTGCAATTACCACGGCTACAAGAAACGGACAAAGGCTTGTTTGCATAGTGCTCGATTCGCCGGAAGAAAGCCTGTATGATGATTCGGTAAAGCTTTTGGATTACGGATTTTCAAATTTTAGGACAGGCATTTTGGTATCGATGGGACAGCCCTTAAAGAGAGTTGCTGTGGGTGATAAAAGTGTGGATTTGGTTAGCATAGGTGACTATTATTATACCTATCCTGTTGGAGAAAACTATATAAAAGATATTGAATTTAAAGTTGCCGAAAACTTTGATCCTCCCGTACTCAAAAGTGATGTTTTGGGTATTGCAAAGTATATTCTTGAGGATGGGACAGTTATTGAAGTAAGTCTTCATCCGGCAGTTGACGTTTATTCTTCGGTGGGCTGGTTTGAGTCATTGCTAAATCAAGTCAAAGAATACAGGGATATAACCGTATTATTGTGTATTCTTTTTGCAATAGAAGTGTTCATTATTATTTATCATATAGTAAGGATGATAAAACGGGCATTTTCAAGACTCGTTTCCCGG
>NZ_DAORXT010000132.1:0-5562 GCF_035371925.1 Acetivibrio sp.
GTAATGATAGCAACTATCATTTCCCAATCAAAGGGTTCTGCCGATACTATAATATTAAAAAGACGCATATCTCAAAAGGTTGTATACAGAGCCCTCTCAATTATCGGTCTGTGTGCGCTGCTGGTTGGCACAATAACCATTGTACTGATGGTTATTGAAGACGAACCGTTTATCGATATCCTCTTTGAAGTAACATCCGCCTTCTCCACTGTAGGTATGACCACAATAGGTACTTTTGATATGAGTATTGCAAGTAAATTCATGCTGTTAATTACCATGTTTTTAGGAAGAGTAGGGCCGCTGTCGTTTGCTATAGCTCTTTCAGCAAAAAACAGCAAAAAGGATTTGGTTTATCCGGAAGGTAAAATCATGGTCGGGTAATAATATCCTATCTTTTGCCTTTACCGATAAAGTACTCCTTCAATTCATCCTGGTCTTCTTTTGAAGAAACTGCAATAATAGAGTCATTTTCCTTTAATTCGGTAAATCCGTTGGGTATTATTACTTCTTCTCCTCGGATAACCGAGACCAGTACGCAGTCCTTGGGAATATTTATATCTTTAAGACACTTATTGCAAACCGGCGAACCTTTCGCGATGGTAATCTCGCTTAAAACCAGTCTCCCGCTTCTTAATTTCATAAGTGTCTTAATTCCCGTAAAATCCACTTCCTGCTCAATCAGCTCAGCATAATGGAAGTGCTGCTTACAGCAAGATCTACGCCTAATTTTTGAAAAATTTCTATATTTTTGGGATTATTAACTCTGGATATAGTTCTTTTTACACCAAAGTTTCTCTTTGCAAGCTGGCAAGCAATAAGATTGTCCTCATCCTTGCCGGTAACTGCAATAAAAACATCCGCTTTTTCAAGCTCCACTTCCGAAAGTATTTCAAGGTCCGTACCGTCACCATTTATTACAGGAATGTGAAGTTCATTTGCAACCTTAATACAAACATCCTCTTGCGGCTCGATAATCGCTATTCTATGCTTATAGGGAAGAAGAGTCTTAACCAGATAGTATCCTATCTTTCCGCCCCCTGCAATAACAATATACATAAAAACAAACCTCCAACAATTATATTAATTTTTTCTGCTTTGAACCTTACCGGATTTGCTGGCTATCACCAGAACATCATCCTTATTTAAAATCATTTCCGGATCGGGAAAATTAAATTCACCGTCTCTTATGACACCAAAAAGGTGAAAGTCCCGGCTAGGCTTTAATGCCCCCAGCTTTTTGCCGGCATCTCCGTTTTGAACCTTCTTATGACTGAATACAATGGCTGTGTTTGCTATGGTATGAATGGATGTTTCTCTTTCGCAGAGTACCATTGAGCGTATTAAATCAACAGTAATTTCGGTGGGACATATGGTTTCAAGACCGAACTGATGAAACACATGCTCCCGCGCAGGGTTGTAAATCCTCGCCACCACTCTGGGGACATTGAAAATCTCCTTTGCCATCTGTGAAACCATTATGTTTGTATTATCATCCGGAGTAACCGCTGCAACAACATCGGCTGTTTGAATTCCAGCCTTCTTTAAAATATCCTGATCAATGGGAACTCCGGTAACGGTTAATCCTCCAAAATCAGGATCCAAAAGCTTGAATGAGTCAGGAGCGTTGTCAATAATAACCACATCATGTCCTTCCTCGGACAAAACCTGGGCAAATCTTGAACCAACCTTGCCACAGCCAACTACAATTACAAACATATTTATCCTCCTGAACGTACCAGCAATTAATATATGCCATTTATTCTATATCATGTGAGCATTTTTTGCACATTATTATTTTGGTGAATTTTGTTCAAATTTCTGCCTTTATAGGATGATTGTATGCAAATATTTCGATATTCCTTATATTACATAATTATTACTAAATTTATCGGCTATTTAAGCAAATTACTACATGGAATAGAGTTTTTGAAAAAAGAAATGCTAATAATAATGAGGAACTAAAAACAACGACAGCAAAAAATGAAAGGATGATTATGTGTCTATAATTGTTTTTAGAACACTGTTTCTTTATATGATTGTTGTAATTATCATGAGAATAATGGGCAAGCGTCAAATCGGTCAGCTACAGCCCTTTGAGCTTGTTATTGCCCTAATGATATCGGAGCTTGCCGCATTACCTATGCAAAATACCGGAATACCCCTGATAAACGGCATAATTCCCATACTTACACTGTTATTCGCCCAAGTAACCCTGTCCCTTATAGGGTTAAAAAGCACCAAGGCAAGAGCAATAATTTGCGGAAGGCCCAGCATTTTAATCCAAAACGGTAAAATAAATGAACAACAGCTAAAAAAAGAGATGTATACCATAAATGACCTTTTAGAGCAGCTAAGAATCAAAAATATACACAATATAGCCGATGTTGAGTTTGCCATTCTTGAAACCAACGGGCAGCTGAGCGTAATACCTAAATCACAGAAAAGACCTTTAAGTCCTGAAGACCTTAATGTACCTACAAAATATGAGGGTCTGTCGCTGGACATTATTATTGACGGTGAGATAAGCCAGGAGAACCTCAAATTGGCAAACCTCGACGTAAACTGGCTAAATAACACACTTTCCAAATTTGGAATAAATAATCCCAAAGACGTGCTTTTTGCAAGTCTTGACTCGGAAGGCAACCTCTATTATCAGGTTAAGGAAAGGAGAAATAAATAAATGCATTTATCCAAAATATTGACAGGACTTGCTATATTGGGTACCATTATAATAGGTATATCCCTATATGCATCCTCAGTTTTCTCAAGGGATGCTCAAATCCTTGAAAACCGGATTATTGAAATTGAAGAAAGTGTAGACAAAAAAGACTGGGCATCTGCCGAAAAAAATCTTATGGCTGTCCGGGAAGAGTGGGATAAAACTGAAAAGATGTGGGCAGTCCTCATAGAGCATGCTGAAATAGACAATATCGATACATCCCTCACAAGGGTGTCGGAATATATTAAAAGCAGAGATGTCTCTATGACAATGGCAGAAATAGCAGTATTACGCAATTCTATAAGGAATATCCCGGAAAATCAATCCTTTTCCCTGAAAAATATTCTCTGACGACCGATATCTTTCATTGTGCCGAAAGACAAAATAGAATCCGGGGCAATAAGAGCCCCTTTCTAGCTTTTTTCTTGATTTTACTTAAGCAGGTTGAATAATTTATGCCTTCATAAAAAGGGAGATTATAAACAGGGCATAAAATGCGCCTCCCATAAGCAGCGGAATGAGATTAAGCTTTCCCTTGTCCTCTATCCAAAAGTATATTGTGGAAGCGGACAAAGTAGCCATTACGGAGCTTACTATAATGTGGGAGTTAAGCTGCCATGGTGTTGCAAGGATTCCGATTGATACCGGTATGCAGCTCTGAAATACCATTGCTCCTGTTATATTGCCCAGCGCCAAGGTATCTTTTTTCCTGGCTATCCAGATAATACTGTTGAATTTTTCCGGAAGCTCCGTTACTATGGGGGTCACTATCAAAGACAGGATAATGGGAGTTATACCGATATAGTCCGATACATACTCTATATTTTTTACGAAAATATTGGCCCCGAAAATTATGCCCGCTAATGAGATGCAAATTTGAAGCAAAATATTATGCATATTGTTTTTTAAGCCGAATATTTTTGCCAGATAGAGCTCATCCAAATGTCCGTGGTTTACACTGTCCTGTCTCACCGTCAAAATAATATAATAGATGTATGTCGCCACAAGAAATGCAGAGACTATCCTTTTTATAAAACGGATATTTATAAAGGCAGTTGCCACTCCCACGCTGTAAGCAACAAGGAAAAAACTGATATCACGGCTCACGATGTCACTGTTTACATGCATGGTTATGCCCGTTCCCCTTCTTGATCTGAACAAAATGACACTGGCACCTACCACAAAAAATGCAAGGGTACTTAGCATGAAAGGCGCTCCTAAAATTGCACCAACGCCTACGTCCATTGATTCTCTGTCCTCTCCCAAGAACAGTATCGCAATAATCGGAATCATTGTTTCCGGAAGACATGTGCCTACGGCGGAAAATATACTTCCTACAACGCCATCTCCAACTCCAAGCTTTCTTCCCAGCCACTCAATACCGTTTGTAAAGAACTCACAGCTGGTTAAAATCAGAGCAAGCGCCATGAGCATTTGTGCCACATTTATCCACATCGCTATTCATCACTTTCATATGTAAATTAGCAAAATCGCTTCTTTGTAAGTATATTAGTTTGGTCCCGTTTTTATTAAAATTTTATTTATAAAAAAGTCTTATTTTTCAAAAACTATACTGGTATTTATATACACCGCTAATTTTTTTAATTGCTCTTGACACAACAAGTCTTTGGCTGTAAAATTATTGTTGTGCAAATATGGGCGATTAGCTCAGCTGGTTAGAGTACCACGTTGACATCGTGGGGGTCGATGGTTCGAGCCCATTATCGCCCACCAAAAAGGTACTGTCGTATATGACAGTACCTTTTCTAATTTTTAATCTAATACCCTTCTAATTTCCGGCATCTCTAATTTTGGAACATTCTTAATTTGTTCTTCTTCAAAATTTGTCCTGTACGCTTCAGGGTCTCCAAATGAGTCAATTCCAAGATGATGCTTTGCTTTCATTTCCAATTCATCAGAATCTAAAATTTCCTTTAAAATCTGACATCTGTCAATCCCCCATTATTTACTATATGGAACATATTGATTCGGTCCAACTCTCACAAGAATTTCACCGCCTGCCTTACTATATCTTTTTGAAAATTCTTGGATACTATAGTCTTAGGTGAAACAATCAAAAAATCTTTGAAGTGTTCTGCAGCTTCACCAGCTGCACCTAATACATCATGATGATTTGATATTGTCAATATTACTTGACACATTTTTCTCGTACAATTTGTGGTTTTTGCGCTGGGATATAATGGGATGGAGAGTAGCGAAATCCCATTATATCCCAGCGCGCCGCCTCGCTCCCATCGTTACGCTGTTTTAGCATATTGTTCCTCATAGAACTTCTTCCTCTTTACCATAGGCGGAAGCCCACCATTCGCCGAACAGATCCTGCGATTATTCCATTTTCTTATTTTTAGACTATTTGTTCGAGGTCTTTGTGTCAAGTATTATTATACAACATCAGATGAAATGTCTGATATTTCATTTATTCAAGCTTTCCATCTGCTTATGCAGGTGTTCTTAGATACAATCACAGATAAGCTCTCATTAACTTCTGAGCAGTTGGATCAATTGCTGGAAGCATTCATAGCTGCACTTCCAAAGGAACTTAAGGCTAGACTTTTACTGTCTGCATAAGAACAGGAATCATGATACTTATATAAAGCCAAATATTGAATTTTCAAGGTGCATAGAGATTATTAATCTGCGAAGTTTAAGTTAGGATATATTAAATTTTTGGCATCAGGTCCCAAAAGAGTCTCTAAATATAGCCGATTTTGTAGTATTTTTGGATCATTAGGTCGATATTGAAGGGCAACTTCATTATGTAGATAAGCTATATAGTTTAGACTTTTATAAATATAATTACATTATATTACCTGTATAACACC
>NZ_DAORXT010000133.1:0-5527 GCF_035371925.1 Acetivibrio sp.
ATAATTAAAAGGATTTTGCAGGATGGAAAAATTTGATGGGTGTCAAACAAGCGAGAGCACTGGAGAGAGGTCCGCTTCACGAAGCGCCGCAGATCTTCCCAGATGTTGACGAAAAATACTGGGCATTCAAAGATATCGCAGAGGGTGCCCTTGACCACAGTTACATTATAGATGAAGATAATAGAGAAATACTTAACAAATTGCTTGAGGAGCAATTGACAAACTAAGATGATTTTATCCAAAGCTGTTGCGCTGAAGATTAAGTTCTTTGCGCAGCAGCTTTTTCATATAAAAATAAACCGGGACGTTGGGCCTAGATTGCCGAAAAACAAGAGATTATTTGTAAAATGACTTGAAACATTGGAAAAACTAATTTATAATTAAAGTATACAATAGATTATTAGCTTAAACATTATATAGACTGAAATATGCTCTAAGGGTTAATGCAATCGATTTATTTTTCTTGGGGAGGAATTGTTGTGCATTGCTATGTTTAGATTCATGTCTTATCTCATTCAAAAGATTACTTTCAGAAGATTATTCAAAGATGCTCATAATGTACCAGCTTTTATTCCCGCTATTGATACAGTCTATTCACTCCAAATATAAATTTCAAAAATAAGTATTAACTGCAGACTAATTGGCTTTGTAGTCGATATTGCCATAAACAGGATATAGCTATGATAATGAAATTTTATATAACGAATTGCATACACCATATCATTACTATATGAGAATGAAAACAAGTGAAGGTAGTTGTCCTTCATTAAAATATAAAATAAAAATATTGTGCTTGGGGGTGTTGAGCGAATAAATATCAAAAAAATAAAAAGAAATGTCTAAAGTATGATATCTTTGGGGGGGTTTTATGAAAAAAAGCAATGTATTATCTGTAGCAGCAATAATAATGCTACTTCTAACCAGCTTACTCACAAACATAACTTATGCAGAAACTTCAAGCATAGCTATGGAGCTTGACAAGACAAAAGCAAACGTAGGCGACATAATTGTAGCCACAATAAAAATAAACAATATCAATAACTTCTGCGGATATCAGATAAACATAAAATATGATCCATCAATTCTGCAGGCTGTCAATCTTTTGACAGGGGAACCGATATCAAATTTTGAAATGCCGGCAGTAGACGGCACGTTATTAATTGATGATGAATACACACCTATAGATGCGACTAAAAATGATGTTGACGCAGGGATTCTAAACTTTGGCAAAGCATATGCGGCTGCAAAGCAATACAGAGAAAGCGGAAAACCTGAAACAACTGGAATCATCGGCAAGATAGGGTTCAAAGCTTTAAAAACAGGAAACACAAGCATTGGATTTGAAGACACAAACGTTTTGCCTGACGGAATAAAAGGAACAAACTTGTTTGACTGGCACACGCAAATTATAAGAGGTTACGAGGTAGTTCAACCTAAGATGTTGACAATAGTTGACCCTACGCAAACGCCTACCCAGACACCGGTTGCTACACCTTCAAGTACACCTTCCAACATACCGGATGTAACATTGCCAAAAGATGCTCATATTGCCTTGGAACTTGATAAAACGAAAGTAAAAGTAGGAGATGTGATTGTTGCTACGGTAAAAGCAAACAATCTTGTCAACCTTGCAGGATTCCAAGTAAATATCAAATATGATCCCAATGTATTGCAAGCAGTTGACCCTGTAACTGGTAAAGCTTTTACAAATACAACAGGACTCGTAGGATCGGAGCTTATAACGAATAAAAAGTATAATCCGTTGAAAATTGCAACAAATGAAATAAATTCCGGTGTAATAAATTATTCCAGTATATATACGGAGTTGGAAGCCTATAGAGGTTCCGGAGCGGCTGAAAAAACCGGAATAATTGGAAAGGTTGGCTTTAAAGTGCTTAAAGCTGCCGATACAACGGTAAAATTTGAAGAGCCGGAATCCATGCCAAACTCGGTGGAAGGTACTTACGCCCTTGATTGGTACATGAAAACCATGAAAGGATATGAAGTAATACAACCCGGTAAAATAACTGTGACTAAAAAACCTCAGCCAACTGAAATAAAACAGCCTGATGAAGAAATACCGGCTGCTGTGGGAGAACACTATTCATATTTGACAGGATATCCGGACAAATTGTTCAGACCTGAAAAGAGTATTACAAGGGCTGAAGCGGCAGTGATTTTTGCGAAACTTATGGGAGCCAATGAAAACACAAAGATTGATTATAGTATTTCATATAACGACCTGGATAGCTCTCACTGGGCATATTGGGCAATCAAATTTGTATCATACAAAAAGTTGTTTACCGGCTACCCTGATGGCTCGTTCAAGCCCAATCAAAATATAACAAGAGCGGAGTTTTCAACTGCTGTGTTTAAACTCCTTGTATCCGAAAAAGGGCTTGAAGAAAAAGAGATCGAAAAGTTCAAGTTTGATGACGTGAAAGGTCATTGGGCACAGAAATTTATTGAGCAGTTATCCGATCTCGGCTACATCAACGGATATCCGGACGGAACATTTAAGCCTAATAACAATATCAAACGTTCTGAAAGCGTTGCAATGATAAACAGGGCTATGGGAAGAGGACCTTTGCATGATGCACCTCAGACATTCGATGACGTTCCGCAAACCCATTGGGCGTTCAAGGATATTGCAGAGGGCGTGCTCAACCACAAATACAAGCTCGATCAAGAAGGAAAAGAGTATTTGTTGGAGGTAATTGAAAAATAAAAATATACCAATCTATATTGTAAAATAGTGGATTATTTTGGGGAGGAAGAAGTATGAAAAAAATAAAAAGAATTTTATCAATGCTGACAATTGTGGCTATAATTGCAGCTATTAATATGTGTGCATTTGTTTCGTTTGCTGCATCCGATGCATTTCAGATAACTATTGGGAATGTTAAGGCAAAACCCGGTGAGAGAGTTGAGGTACCGGTAAGCATCAAAAATGTTCCTTCTTTAGGAGTGGCGAATATTGACTTTACATTTGGTTATGATTCAGACCTGTTTAAGGTAATAGAATTAAAGCCCGGAAGTATAGTTGAAAACCCTTCAAAAAGCTTTGATTACAATATTGTAGAAGATGATGAAATTGTTGCAATAATATTTGCGGAAGATAGCGGACGTGGTACTGAAGCGATAAAACAGGACGGAGTATTATTTACAATAGTTATGGAAGTAAACAAAGATGCAAAGCCCGGAACAGTTCCAATAAAATTTACGAGCTTTGGAAGTGCTGCAGACAATAATCTGGAAGATTTAAATACTGAACGCATAGATGGCCAGTTGGAAATCATTCAGGAGTCCGCTCCGGTGCCAACGTCTGCACCGAGCTCCGGTGATTCCGGTACAGGTTCTTCAGGAGGAACTCAGCCATCTACTACACCGAAGGTGACGGAACAACCTACAACTACACCAAAGACGACAGAACAACCTATTGAAGAGATACCTCATGGCGGTTCTACATCAAGCAGACACACACCTTTCCTTAGAGGATATCCGGGAGGATTGTTCAAGCCTGAGAATAATATTACAAGAGCGGAGGCAGCAGTTATCTTTGCAAAACTTTTGGGTGCTGATGAAAACAGTGCTGGAAAGAATTCCTCTGTTACCTTTAAAGACCTGAAAGACAACCACTGGGCCGCATGGGCTATAAAATATGTTACTGAGGAGGAACTGTTCGGAGGATATCCGGATGGAACCTTCATGCCGGACAAGAGCATAACAAGAGCTGAGTTTGCGACCGTAACATACAAATTCCTTCAAAAGCTCGGAAAGATCGAAGAGGGATCTAATGCTGGAATTCAATTGAAAGACATTCAAGGCCACTGGGCTCAAAAGTATATTGAGACATTGGTTGCCAAAGGTTATATAAAAGGTTATCCGGATGAGACCTTCAGACCTCAGGCTAGCATTAAGAGATCGGAATCTGTAGCATTAATCAACAGGTCCCTTGAAAGAGGTCCTCTTAACGGTGCAGTACTCGAATTTACAGATGTACCTCAAAACTACTGGGCATACAAGGATATAGCTGAAGGAGTAATCTACCACAGTTATATAATTGATGAAAATGGACAAGAAGTAATGGTTGAGAAACTGGATTAATTCTTGGTTCAACTAACAAAAAAGTGGCTCAGAAAGCTAAATGCTTTCTGAGCTTTTTAAGTTTCACCGGGTTATATTGTGAAATGGAGGTATGTAAGCTTAATTAATATTCTTCAAGTTTTTCATGGTTCTTGTTAAAGTCCTTGTTGTCAAAATAATTTGTCTTAAGAGTAGAGCCAAAGGTGGAATCAACATTAATCCATCGCTTTTCTTCGGAAATATATATTTCATTCCAAGCGTGAAGTTCGTTGCCATAGGAACCTATGAAGTTACCTTTAACCATTTTTACCTGCAGTCCCGATGCCCGGCCCAATGCCGCAACTAGAGCAGAGTAGTCGTAGCATACGCCTTTTTTTGTTTCAAGGGTGTTGACGGCACCATAAATATTGTCATAGTTTTTATTGACTTGTTTTAGGTACTTTTCATAATCATATTTAATATTCTTGACAACCCAATTGTAAATTTTTTGAGCCTTTTCCCTGTCGGTTTTTGCGTCTTTGGTTAATTTTTTTGCCAAAGCAATAATTTGTTCATTGTTGCTTTCAACATGAAGTGTAGGTACTGTGAACCTGTTGACATCAACAGTGTTTTCAACGTACACTGTCGGTCCAAAGGTATATACTCTATCTTTCTTATGAACCAAGACTGAAACTTGGTACTTGCCTATACCATCAATAAGCCAGATTTCTTCATTGAATTTGCCGTCAGTAAGCTTGACATCATACCAGCGCTGAACTTCGTCTTTGATAATAAGTATCTTGATTAAAGTGCTGCCGGTTTCACCTGTTATTGTTACTTTTCCTTCAACTGAAGAGGGGATATTTTGGATGGTAACTCCATTTGACGTTATGTACCCGTAATTTGCAGTGGTTTGGGCAAATCCAATGCCTGAAACGAGGGTAATGGTTAAAATGAGCACAACAATACTACTTACTATTCTCTTCATAAATAATTCCTCCCTTTTTCGGTAACTCAGCCATCATGGTTTGGATTAACAAACCGAAGACCTGTAGCTTTGCGTCCTCAATTTTCATTGAGTTTGCCTTTGTCGAAAGGGCCAAAGATGTTTACTTTCAGTATGCAGCAAAGAAGTAAATAATACTGCGGGAAAAAAGCCGGTGCGAAAGTAAACAATGAGCAAAAATAAAGCTCTGAATGGGTATACCAAACAGAGCTATTAAGATCTAAGATCTCATAACTTTTGGCAACCCGACCGTCATAGTGTTTCCACCTTAGACTCGTTGGCTTTGCGTCTCTATCTTTCGATAGATTTGCCTTTTACAAAAGTACAATATTCAATTGTCCTTTACTTTAATTATACAACAAAGCATATATGATTTCAATAATTTTTTATAAATTATGGAGATTTTTTAAATTGCAAGTTTAATTGCCTTACAAAATCTTACAGAACCCTGTTTTA
>NZ_DAORXT010000134.1:0-5357 GCF_035371925.1 Acetivibrio sp.
ACATCAATACTACACTCTCAACATTGCTTAAGTTGATGGAATTGATGTCTGCGGGGCATTTTTTATAATATCTGTTCTACAAAACATGTCAACGTTGCAATTCTTCTATTGTTTCGTCACACCAGCGTATGACAGCTTCACCGGATATGATTCCCCTTCTAAGAATTGCTTTCATAAAACAGGCTCGCTCTTTCGATATGTCCTGGTTATCCTGCTCCAGATTCTTTTGCATTTCAAGATACTTATCCAAATTCTTTTCATGGAGTTTTCTATAATTCTTTAGCATATTGATAACTCTCTCCTTCGGCTGGCTGCTGGAAAACAATAATTTTAGCAAAAATTCGGAACGCATCGGCTGCGGAATAGTTTCTTCCAAAAGCCATGCCTCAAGCTCCTGCCTTCCCTTTTCAGTTATTCCATACTTTATTTTCTTTTGGTTTTTTTCTGTAGAAACGATTTCAATCAATCCATCCTTAAGCATCATTTTCAATGTTGGATAAATATGTCCGAAATTTTCATTCCAAAACCCGGAGAGCACCTTGTCACTGTACTTTTTTATGTCATAGCCGCTGCTTGGTGACAGACTTAGAATACCTAAAATAGCATATATGGATTTATTCTTTAATGCCATTCTTATTTTCTCCCCTTCCAAGTGTCAACAAATTTTTCAAGTTTCAATATTGTCTGTTCAAACTCAGTCAAATTCCTTATTTCCCGAGAAATTTTCATGCAGTTTTCCTTGATTTTTCTATTCATTATAAGGGCTTCTGTCTTGAATCTCAATATATCTGGTGACAATTCCTTTATGCTTTCTGTCATTCCCAGCTCCATAGAAACAAGACGCTGGGCCACTTTATGCTGGTCATTGACCTGAGGTAATGCAAGCATAGGAACTCCAAAGTATAGAGCTTCGTTCACACTGTTAAAACCTGCATGAGTAATAAATACATCAGCCCGCTTTAAAATCTCCAGCTGCAGAAGAAAACTCTTTACCAGGAAATTCTGCGGTATTTCCCCTAATTGTGAGGCTTCACACTTCTTTCCGATGGATACGCATACATAATAATCCGTATTGCGAAATGCCGAGATACATGTCTTATAAAAATCTAAAAAATCTGTATTCACACTTCCAAGCGATATATATATAAGCTTTCTGTCTCCTATCACGGAAAGGTCTAAATTGTCTACTTCCTGTAGCCGGTCGATGGACGGACCGACAAATAAATAGTCCGGCTCATGTACCCCGTCATCTCCGTTAAAATCCTGAGTGGTGTATACGATATTTAAATCTCCTTTACTTGTAAAGACCTGTTCTAATGAAGGTTCCTCAATATTATAGCTTTCACAGATTCGCTTTAATATCCGATAGCAATAATCCAATTGGGGATGGGAGCCCGGCATAAGCATTCGTTCCGGCACCGGTGCTTTACTCATAGCAAAAGAAGAGTGGGAACACACAACCGGAACATTAACAATCTGTTTTAAAAAACATGCTCCTCCGAAATAAGAATCACAAATAATCATATTATACTGACTTTCTTCTACAATACCTAATATCTCCGGCAGCACTGCTTCATCATATAAAAGCATGTACTCCATCAACATAAAAAACGGATGTCTGTCGGCCGGTATTCTTTCAGAAATAAATCCATCTTGTTACCAAATCCAATCCATTTTGCCCCCATCTTTGCTACCTGTTCCGAAAAGGATGCAGAACAAAAATAGCTGACCTGATTTCCTTTCTCTGTAAATTTCTTAACTAATCCAAGCGTAGGGTTAATATGCCCATGCAAGTTTGCATTTACAAATAAAATATTCATTTTCCTTCTCCTTATATCACCCTGATATAGTCATATAATATATCACTCTGATATAGTTGTCAATATGCTTTCGATATCAGCTAAATTAAAATGATTAATTCCATGTGATTTCAACATTGCAAAATCAAGTGAACATTTTTACCTTCTTCTGTTATTTAACAGATGTACTTAATTACTGAGTAGAGTGCCTGTTGATATTGCTCCAATGAATAATTGATACCTAATAAGTGGATAATAACGTTATGCGAATAATAACTTCAGAACGGAAAAGGACGTGTTATACTATTTATGGAAAGAATTTTGCAAACAAGATTGCAGGAGAAACTAGACCAATTAAAGGATTCCACCAAACCAGAGCCCATACGCTCAGATGGCTGTGGTGCACTAGATCTTGGCCCAAGGAATATCAATCGCGATAAAGAAAATCCTGATATGCTGGTTCCGCCGGCTACAGATAAAGGTCTCATCCCAAACCTGAAATTTTCGTTTTCAGATACAAATATGATTCTAAGACCAGGTGGTTGGTCCAGAGAAATCACCAAGCGGGAGCTCCCTATCTCTGACACATTTGCCATTGTAAACATGAATCTTTCCCCAGGTGTAAGAGAAATGCACACCCACCAGCAATCAGAGTGGGGATTCGTTCTGGTAGGAGGCTGCCGTATTACTGCTGTAGATGAAATGGGAAGAAACTTTGTAGCCGATGTTTATCCGGGCGAAGGCTGGATTTTTCCCAAAAATATTCCTCACAGCATCCAAGGTCTCCATGAGGGCTGTGAGTTTTTAATGTTCTTTGATAAAGGAGATTACTCAGAGCACAATACCTTCTCTATTTCAGAATTGTTTGCCCATATGCCTATGGATGTTTTATCGGCAAACTTCGGAGTGCCGGAAGAAACCTTTAAAAGCATTCCTAAAAAAGAGGTATATATTACAGACGGTGGCGACCCCGGAACCTTGGAGTCACAGACTGTAGATTCTCCTACAGGGAAGGTTCCTCTTTCATACAAGCATGAACTTTGCAAGGTGCAGCCAATCAAAGGCGACGGAGGAACCATACAAATTCTTGACAGTCACAATTTTCCTGCTTGCAAAACTGTAGCAGCAGCTCTCGTAACAGTAGAACCAGGTGCTATGAGAGAGATACATTGGCATACCAATCAGGACGAATTCCAATATTATATTAGGGGCAGAGCAAGAATGACAGTATTTATGCCCGGTCCCAAAGCCCGTACTTTTAATTATGGTCCCGGAGATGTAGGCTATGTCCCGGTAGGCGGCTTCCATTATGTACAGAACATTGGCGATGAGCCTCTGCAATTTCTTGAAGTCTTTAACAGCAGTCATTTTGCTGATGTATCACTTGCTCAATGGCTCGCCATGACTCCACGTGAAGTGGTGAAATCAGTATTAAACCTTCCTGATGAGTTCCTTGATAATTTACGCAAAGAACGCAATCCTGTGGTGAAATACAAAGGCTTTGAATTTCCGCCTGCCAAAAACACACCACAGAACGTGTGCTACTTTAAGGATTTTGATTTCAAAGCACCGGCTGATCCAGACGACAAAAACTATTCTGTCTGAATTACTGCCCGCTAAATAATCTTTTAAAAATAGTCATGAATTGCTATACACCTCCAAATGATAAATGCTATTCTAACATTGGGAGGTGTTTTTTGATAATAAGAAAATAACGGAGCTTATATATAGAATCAATCTTTCTTATTTATCCATTTCATAGCAAGTTCGGTTTCATTTGTATTAGTATCAATTTGTTCACCCTCGATAAAAAACCCTTCTCTTGTATAAAATCTAACTGCTCTTTCATTCTTTTTATAGACATGTAAAAAGAGTTCTTTATTTATCCCCTTGATGTGATCTAATAAAGCCTTTCCAATTCCTTTTGATTGACTATTTGCTTCAACAAATATTCCTGCTATATAGTTTCCACTTAACCCTGTAAATCCTTTAATGGAGTTTTCTTCATAAATATAAATTGTTGCCTTAGGCATCATTTCTCTTACTTTTTCATAGTTACTCCTCCAATATTTTTCATCAATAAAATCATGTGCAGAAATATTAGTCTCAAGCCATAATTTCATTATACTGTCTAAGTCAGTTTCTTTAAATTTTCTAATCATTACAAAACCTCTCAATCTCAAAAATTCGATTTACATTTCATTAGTGTATCTTCAATCTCAAGCTGCCATCGCCGGCACGAAATGCTGGCATGTTCCCGGGAACCTCAAAACACCTCATTTCTTTATTGTGATATATGAAGGATAGTATAAATCACACCTTTTTCTGTTTTCACTTTTTCTAAATCATCAACAAAATAAAATACATGGTACTTCCATTTGTCCGGATTATAAATAATTATATACTCTGCATCAATTTTCGGTATAGTGTCTTTGATGCTTTTCTTAAAGTTGTTCAAGCTTTCTTTCGGCTCTATTTCTCCTACAACTTCAAATAAGAAGTTTGCGTCTTTGATTTTTTGCGTTGTCTCATCAATTAACAGGACTCCGATATTTACGTTCTGCCATCCAAATGATGTTAAAATATTGTCATAAAACCCCTCAAACAAGAATTTATTTAATCCTTCACAATCTTTCCAAACATACAATGGAGAATAACTATTTTGCAAGTTATTATTTATCCCCTTTTCTGTGATTAAGTAAAGTTTGAACTTTAGACCATAAAATCCATCTGTTTTATATCCGTTGTCCTTTACTCTCTTTCTTATGATATCCATATCATAGTTGCTGGGTAATGTTATCTTGTATTGTGATGCAATCATAATTCCACTTCCTTTTATATATTTTAATATCCGGATGGTTCGGCTCACGAAGCGAAGTCAAAAATCTTGCATCTTTCAATAAATGACTGCTATTATATGCCGAACTTAAATCCACCACTTGCAAAATATTATTTTTCCCCACAGATTTTATTTCTATTTTAATCTTAAAGAATTATCATGAAGTTGTAAATTAGCCATATCTCAAAAATACATGGTTCCAAAAACAAAACCGGCAGATGACCAAGTCCGATCATCTGCCGGTTTACATACGCTATTTGATTTTACTTAGTTTATCCTCAACATTTAACGTAGAACCGAACTTTCATGCACAGTTCATCGTCTTTATCAAACAACACCAAACAGGAGATCGCCGTAGGTGGGTATCGGCCACAAGCTTGCATCCACTATGGTTTCAAGCTTGTCGGCAGCAGCGCGCAATTCGTTCATAATCGGGATGATGACATCCTTATAAGCACGGGCATGCTCCAGCGAATCCCCTTCATGCGTATCAACTTCTTCTAACTTCGCACCTAGCGTGTCGATATATGTCTTCAAGCTAGACGTCAGTGAAACAAGCTTATCCAGCTCTTCCTTGACGAAGGAGGAATCCGCACCTGCCGCATTAAGGGAAGCAACGGTATCTGCAACCTTTCTGACATAAGCCAGCGATGCCGGGAGTATCTGCCTGCTTGCCATTTCAATCATGGTCAGGGCTTCTATGCGTATTGTCTTGATAT
>NZ_DAORXT010000135.1:0-5336 GCF_035371925.1 Acetivibrio sp.
CCCTTGCTCCAACCCCTGCTGTATGAAAGCTTTATCTCCTATATAGCACTGTTATCGTCTCCACGTGCCCCTTTACCGTGGATATAATGTCCGCCATGTACCCGCAGTAAGGCTTTATTCTGCCTATCCAATCCCTCATTTCGGCGGCAATTTCATAATGGTCCTCACTGGTCACCTGAGGGTCTCCTATGGAAATGTCATACTCGTCTATAAGATCCTTTAATGCCTCAAGACCTCCGGCTATTGACATTATGGGAGTTTTGAAATTATGGGCAATTCCTCCTATTAACTGCCCCAATGAAGCAAGTCTTTCTCTCTCCAATGCAATGGAATGTCTTTCCGAATAGCTTCTGTTGAGATACCGGTTGTAAAAAGCAGTTGCCAGTCCTATAAGGACGAAACCCAAGACAACACATCCAAGACCTATGAAAAACAGGCGCATTCCCGTTTCGATAACGCTGGTTCTAATCTTCAATACCGGGGTAATTTCAACTATTATCCATCCAAGCTCGGTTCCTTTTATCTCGGGAATAGTATTGTAAGTCACAAGGTACTCCACGCCGTCTATCTCTTTTATGTCCACATTCTTATTCTCAACCAGCATATCTTCGATAAATTCAAGATCTGCCTTTTTACCGTTCTTAAGCCTGTCATAGGGATTTAAAACATAATTTCCGTCACTTCCGATTATATAGATTTTTCCGTTGTCACTGGGCTTGATATCTGCTATGAGACTGAAAAGATACTCTTCTTTAATGTTTATAATCAGAATTCCCTGACTCTTCAGACTGGTGAAAGAATATATTCCCTTTATTATCGAAAAAACCTGTACATTTTTAGAATGTTGGGGAGTATCCAATGTGTACGTATTGAGCCACAATGACTGCTTATTGCTTTCTTTAAGCGCTTTTACCGCATAAAAGTCATTTATATTTTCATCAACATCCGGCTTTATCTCTCCCGATGTTATATAAGTTCCCCCGTTTGATACGACAGCAATATTAGCTATTTCCTTCCTCTTTTTTGTATAATTGTTTAAAATCTCTTCAATCTTTCTTTTGTTTTCGTCTCTCAAACTGATATCCTCAATGCTGTCGTGCATGCCTACATACTCTGCCAGTGCATTGTCTCTTGACATAGTCATCGCCAGTTCATCAAAGCTTGTCAAAATCACCTGTATGTTATTGGATGTTTGTTTGATAAGTTCGCTTGAGCTGGCCTTTGCGTAATTTAACATGGAGTTTGAAATCTCGCGAAGGGAAGCTAAGCCTACCGCAAATAAGGAAATTACAACTATTACTGTAAAACCAAGGTTTAGCCTCCATGCTGTGCTGATTTTCTCCTTTTCAAGCCCCCCTATAATCTCGGGCGTTCCCTTTTTGCGTCCAAAAAGCATAGAAATAATCCCCCTATGCAGAATTTAGAATCCGGAACACAGAAACATCAGACGCTGATTTAATACTTAATGAAAATTGATTTGCAATAAAACAGCTATATGATATTAATCGGATTGTAAGTGATTTTGAATGACTATCATTTTACTACACAACTTATAATTCTACATTAGACGGGGATTTTCCTCTTTCACTGCTATCTTATTTATGTTTAAAACTTTGCAGCTTAAAATATTCAGCTTCTAAACAGCACCTTCTCTTTTTTAAACAGCGCGGCTGCAAGCCACAAGGTAATAACAACATATACCGCTGATGAACCAAGAGCCATTAACAAATAGCTATAGTTGATGCTTCCGCCAAGCACTATTTTAAAAGCCGACAACGTATTCATAACAGGCACAAGAAACATATATACCGGGATGTCGTTTGGCTGCATAAGCATTGTGGCAAAAGCCGGCATCATGACTATTATCATCAGAAAAGACATGTAGGTTTGAGCCTCTTTAAAGGATTTTGCATAGGTACTTAAGGCTATCTGCAGGCCCGAAAAAGTCATTCCGAGAGTTATTGAAATTACAACAACCAAAAGAAACGCCAAGGGCGGTATGCCAAACCCGGTAATGTCAGTACCGACTCCCATAGCCATGGAAGACGGGTTAATCATAAAGCCTGCAACTGCGCCTATCATTGTGGCAACAACCGATACAAAAGAAAACAATGTTACGGCCAGATACTTGCCCAAAAGAAGGGAGGACCTGTTGGGCTTGGTGGTAAGCAAAGGTTCAAACGTATTCCTCTCCTTTTCGCCTGCCACAAGGTCTGTAGCCGCAGCAATACCGCCGGATGCCATCAAAATCACAAGCATCATGGGAAGGGACACTGCCAAAATACTTCCTCGTGTCTTTTCCTCATCGGCTATATTGCTTTCCTCAATTACCACAGGTGTCAATATCCCCGGGTCTATTCCCAAGGAATCAAGCCTCTTTATTGCCGTTATGCTATTAAAATCTTCAATGGCATTCCATATTATACCAAGGCTTCCCTCCGACTTTGCTTGGGACTTGTCATATATAAGCTTTATTACAAAGGGTTTGCCTTCGGCGAATTTTGTGGCATAATCCTTCTCAAAATCCAACACCACCCTAACCTTTGATTCGCTAATAGCCTTTATCGGGTCATCTACATCAATAAGGCTTATGTTGGGATAGTCCCTGAATATCTGATTTTTTACTATATCCTTAATCTCATCGGTGTTGGACTCATGGGTCAATGCTACGGTAACATTTTCGCTTATATCCCTGCTGAGCTTTTCTATACTTCCCCCAACAAGCATACTCAATAAAGGAATCAACAGCATCGGAACAAATATACTGGTAAGAAGAGTCTTTCTATCCCTTACAATATCCTTTACCTCTTTTTTGAATACAATCCACACATGCCTGCTAGCCTTCATTTCTGCCACCTGCCAATTTGATAAATATATTCTCAAGGTTCTCATCGCCATGTCTTGATTTTATTTCATCAAGGGTACCGGCCTCTACAAGCCTTCCCTTGTGAATTATGCCAATACGGTCGCAAAGTTTTTCAACCTCACTCATGCTGTGACTTGAAAAAATCACTGTTTTACCTTCTTTTCTGCAAGCTGCAATAAATTCATGCACGTCTCTTATTGCACTGACATCAAGTCCTGAAGTAGGCTCATCTAAAAGCATTATTTTCGGGTCATGCACTATTGCCCTGGCAAATGCTACCTTCTGCTTCATTCCTTTCGAGAGCTTTCCTGCTTTTCTTGTCAAATATTCCTCCATGTTGAAGACCTTTGCAAGCTCCCTAATCCTCTCTTTTATTTGAGTCCTGCTCATATCGTTCAATTCGCCGAAATATGCAATGTTTTCTTCGCATGTCAACCTGTCGTAAAGCCCTGTTTCTCCGCCAAAAAGAATCCCAATGCTGCTCCTTACTTTCTGAGGTTCTTTCACAATATCCCAGCCCGCCATTGTCGCAGTACCGGAAGTGGGCTTCAGCATGGTCGCAAGCATTCTTAGTGTCGTTGTTTTTCCGGCTCCATTTTCTCCTAGCAAGCCAAACACTTCACCCTTTTTTACTTCAAAGCTGATATCGCTGACTGCCGCAATATTGCCAAACTGTTTGGATAAAGACTGTATACTGATCATGCAAACAACCCTTGCCTTTCTTTGTTATCCGTAATCTTCCATTTTTTCTTTATTTTTAATCCTTCTGCTAAAAGAAGATTTTCCTTTGAATTCTAATCTTGTTGCATCTATTCTCCCGATATTAGCGCCTCGGCAAATGTCAAATCTTCCCTGGTGGTTATTTTTATGTTGTTGTAGCTTCCCATAACCAGCCTGGTGCGTATTCCCATTCTCTCCACAAGAACGGTGTCGTCAGTACCGTAAAACCCGTCATCGGCTGCTTTTTTGTGAGCCTTCATTATTACATCCTTTAAAAAGGCCTGGGGCGTCTGAATAGCCCAAAGGGTGCTCCTTTCCAGAGTCTCCTTTACAAATCCCCCGCTATCCGCCGACTTTATCGTATCCTTGACAGGTACTGCCGCCGTAGAAGCTCCAAACTCTTCGGCTGCCTCAATGCAGTTTTCGATAATTTCCTCGTTTATAAACGGCCTTGCCCCGTCATGTATAACCACAATATCAGATTCAACGCTTACCTGAAGAAGACCGTTATACACGGAATCCTGTCTTTGGGCTCCGCCTGCCACCAGCATCTTTACCTTTTTCAAGTTATAAGCCTCTACAACATTCTCTTTGCAGTAAAACATATCGCTATTGCCGACTACCAAAACCACCTCATCTATCAAAAAACAGTCTTCAAAAACCTTAAGGGTTCTTGCAAGAAGCGGTATTCCGCCCACGTTGATATACTGCTTGTTGACATCCATGTTCATACGGGTTCCTTTTCCCGCTGCCACAACAACCGCGCTAACCCGAATCTTTTTATCCTTTTTCATTACCAAACTCTCCCGGAAGATGTTCTAATTTTTTAAAATTATATCATATTATTCTTTCAATTATAATAATTATGAAAAAAATCAAGGCAAAAATGTGCAAAAAAGCTTCATACACAGTATGGCAGCTTGGTTGCAAACAAAAAAATAAAGCTGTACAAGACAGCTTTACCAAGAGTTTAGAAGAATCTCGTTTAAAACTATATAAATTTATTAATGATGCCCTCAATCTCCATTGCATTCATATTTTTCGCCAGCACCAATTCGCTGATAAGTATTTGTTTTGCACTATGTAGCATTTTCTTTTCGCCGGTAGAAAGCCCTTTTTCCTTGTCCCTCAGCATCAGGCAGCGAACGACATCGGCCACTTCATAAATATTGCCGCTTTTAATCTTGCCCATGTTTTCCCTGTATCGCTTGTTCCAGTTTGCATTTGATGGAAGAGTTTTATTTTTAAGTATCAGAAAAACCTTCTCGGCGTCCTCTTCGCTTATAACTTCCCTTATACCAATACCATCGACATTTTGAGTCGGTATCATTACCTTCATTTCACCGATGGGAATTTTTACAACATAATAACTTTGCTTGTTTCCTAAAATTTCTTTCTCTTCAATAGATTCTATTACTCCCGCACCATGCATAGGGTACACAATTTTGTCACCAATATTGTACATATACACTCCTCCATTAAAACAAAAAACAAAATACTATTGGAATCTCTAATATATATTTCTTATCTTGTCTTCATTTGTAGTGTTTTGATGTAAAAAAACAAGAGCAATGAAATCATTCAGGATGGCATATCCCCATATATTTAGTATACTACAAACTCATTTTATTGTCAAAATATTTTATTGTAGCACGCTATAGCATCTGTGTCAACAACATTTTTTGTCATACAATGAAATTTTAAATTGCAAGTTTAATTGCCTTACAAAATCTTACAGAACCCTGTTTTA
>NZ_DAORXT010000136.1:0-5328 GCF_035371925.1 Acetivibrio sp.
TTGTGGGAAACAGGATTAGTTATATAAAAAATACTTTTAACATTAATGTATTTATATTGAAGTTTAGGGGGTAATGTAAGTGAAAAAAATGCTTGCCATTTTCATGGCTTTAGTTCTTCTTATGCAAATTGCATTTACCAATGTTTGCTTTGCTGCATCAACATCTAATACTATAACAGTCAAAGGACGTTTAACCTACAAATATAAGAATTCTATGTCGGATACTGAAAAAACAGCTCCATTGAAAAATTTTACTGTGATACTGTATGATAAGGATATTTTTAGCAGTGAAAAACTTGGGGAAACAAAAACCGACAGTAACGGTAATTTTGTTTTTAAATCGATTAATACTGATGATGGATGGCTTGGAGGTGGAGTAGATTTATATTTTGTTGTTAAAGCTGAGGATGAATTTTCCTATGTAGTTGAAATAGATTATACGTCAGATCAGGTGGACAATGTTACAACGGACTATGATTTCGGAGAAGTTAATATAGGACTGAATGCACCTTTTCATATTGTAAATACTATTCGCAAAGCAGCTGAGGTATGGATGGCGGGTAAACCTGATTTTGACTGTAAACCTCCAAAGGTTAAAGTTGTATGGAAAGATGATTCTTATAGTGGAGGAACACGCTGTGGAAAGGATACTATGTATATACAGTCAATTAAAACTGATACCGACGAGTGGGACCAAACTGTAATTTGGCATGAATACGGACACTTTTTAATGAGCAATTTTGCAGAACAGCCTAAAGGAGCCGGTGGAAGTCATAACACTATCGGGGTTTATAATAAAGGTTTGGCATATTCAGAAGGATGGGCAACATATTTCGGACAATATGTTGACGGAACTCCCAATTACAGGGATTCCAATGCTAGTGGGGGACTTTATAATGAGATAGAGACACCGAATCCAGATGTTCCGAATGAAGGTAATGAATATGCGAATGCGGCGACTTTATGGGATATAACGGATACGGTTAATGAAAGCCATGACAAATTAAGTGAGAGCTTTACACTTGTACAGAATGTATTTCACGAAAAAGTAGCATCTACAGGTAAATACAATCAAGGTCTTAGTGATTTTTGGACAAATTGGTTTGCCAAGGGGTACGCTAAGGGAAAAGAATATGAAATATGGAGCATTTTTAATCGTCACGGAATGCAGTTTGACAATGAACCGCCAAAGGTATCGTTTAAGAAACTTCCCAGTGAATTAATTACTAAGGACACTGAGGTTGAAGTTAATGCCACAGATAATATCAGGGTTGAAAAAGTGGAATTTTATGTTGACGGAGTATTAAAATCAACTTGTACTGCACCACCGTACAAATTTGTTATAAAAAAGGGAGAATACCCTAAAGGTAAACATATACTTCAAGCAAAGGCATATGATCCGGCAGGTCTTTATCAGACAGCTACAACTGGTGGATTCCAAGAGGCTGATATAGTATCTGATGTAAAAGTGGCAAAACCGGTTTATAGCAATTTAACGGGCATGGATTTTTTAACTAATACAATACTGCAGCAAATCAGAGAAGCCTTTGGTGTGGCATATCAGCCGTTTATAGTAGGTGATGGTGAAGAAGCAATAGCAGTTACAACAAAACATTGGGATGATATAGGTAGTATTCTTAAAGGAATGGGTAAGAGCTTTATTGAAATAAATGATGCTTCACTGGTGACCTATGACGACATAAAAATCTATGATTCTATTTTCTTGAACTGTAATTCCGGAGCAATCAGCTATGCAGGAAGAGCGGCATCTTCTATTGAAAGATTTGTTAGAGAAGGTGGGACAGTTTATGCCTCGGATCGTGCATATGCTTATATTGATAAAGCTTTTCCCGGGTACATAAAGTTTCCGTATAGTCCGTATATAGGAAGAGCTCAAAAAGTGAATGCAACAATCACGGATAAGGGATTAGCCAGTTATCTTGGGAACGAAAATATTAAAATAAATTACGATTTGAGCGGTTGGGTTGTTATTGAATCGGTAAGTCCCGATGTTACAACTCATGTGACAGGAGATTATTATAACGATTTTGGTATTTTGATAAAGGGAGCACCTTTATTGGTTTCTTTTCCTTATGGAAAGGGAAAGGTTATCTATACTACTTTCCATAATGAAAGGCAAATAACTGACGAAGTGGCAAAGATACTTGAGTATTTGGTTCTTAAAGTTACTCATAACATTCCGGAGAACAATGTAATAGATATAATCAATAAGTTTGATTATTTACCGATGAGTATTATGTTTTCAACACTTAGTCAAGGTGAAGAGTCAGAGATGTACAAGTTTAACTGCAAGCCTGGTTATGACTATCTTTTGACGATGGATAGCTATGGCGGAGATTATGATATAGAATTGTACAAACCGGATGGTACTTTATATTCCATTATACAGAACCCTATGCTATCCAACGGAATATATATTATGAATCCTGAAGCTGGAGAATGGGGATATAAAGTATTGGCAAAAGAGGTATATTTTGATGATGCGGCTTTTGTGGTGGGAATAGGAGAAAGCTTAAGAACACCAAGTATTACAAATCTGGAAGAGTTTACAAATAAACCTTTTGTTGATATAGAAGGTGTAGCACCGGGATATTCGAAAATTGAACTGGTAGTGAAAAATGGGGAGAATTCCGACCGCTACAATACAAGTGTCAATGACAGTGTATTTAATTTTTCCGATGTAATGCTTTATGAAGGAACAAATGAACTTACTGTATGCGGCAGTGTATATCGAGAAAGTGTCATTAATAGTGTTTATGGCAATCCGGACTTAAAAATACGGGAGTATATTATAGAATGCGATTTTACAGAACCCATAATAGAATTTGATTATGAATATGATGAAATTGTATATGTTGATGAGATTGAAATATCAGGCTCGGTGTCTGAGGAATGCAGTGTAATAATTAACGGTCAAGAGGCAGAGTTGGTTTATGGCAAAATAGGCACCAATCCGCATTTTGATTTGACAGTAAATCTTAGTAAAGGTGAAAATGTCTTTACAATAAAGGCTGTTGATAAAGCAGGTAATGAATCAGTAACTACTTTGAGCATTTATAGGGATGAAAATATATCCAATGAAACCAATCCACCTAAAGTTGTAAGTATTAATTTGTCAGAGGAACAGATCGTGTCCGATGATTATGTCATAGAGATCGTTGCTGAAGATGAGAGTGACTATGTTATAAGAGCAGCAATTGATGAAATTGAGGTGGATGCAAAAGATGGAAATAGATTTACATTGGAAAATCAAAAAGAAGGTAAACATCTGTTCAGTTATGCTGTTATTGATAGATGGGACAATATGACAACCGGTGAGGTGACTTTTTACATCTCAAAGGGTAGTTCCACACCTGCGAGTCCCTCAACACCAAAATCCAAATCTACAACTTCGAAAGAAAAAACACCAATACCGACACCTACACCAACATATACACCAACACCAACACCTACACCAACGCCTACAACGGATATACCTGCTACAGAAAAAGAACAAATAAAAGAACCGAACGATGAAATTCCTACTGGGTTTATCTTTAGTGATGCTATAAATCATTGGGCAAAAGACTATATATATAGTCTCCACTCAAAAGGGATAATTAACGGATATCCCGATGGCACAGTTAAGCCGGATAATGAAATTACTCGTGCAGAAGTGGCAGTAATTTTGGCTAAAGCTATAGGAATTGATTTAAAAAATTCTACGAAGGCAGATTTTAAGGATTTTGATGAAATACCTGAGTTTGCAGTTCAGTCAGTGAATGCTTTATATGAAAAAGGAATTTTCATTGGATATGAAGATGGGAGCTTTCGTCCATATAATAAAATAACTAGAGCTGAATTAATTACTGCAGTTTCAAAAGCATATAAAATTGAGCCTGTTGGTTCAACTACAAATGACTTTGCAGATTTTGAAGTAATACCGCAATGGGCATTAGGTTATATTAATGCTGCCGTTGAGAAAGGAATTATTAAAGGTTATCCGGATTTAACTTTCAGACCGCAAAGTAATATCAAGCGCAGTGAAGTATTTGCGGTTATATACAATTGCATATCTTGGTATGATAAACAAAGTAAAAATTAAAAAGAGTAATATTGAGGATTAAAAGGGTAATATAATAAAAAATTATTTATCATTTCAAAAGATTTAAACCTTCCTATACTGAATACTGGATATAATTCTGTAACAGTAAGGAAGGTTTTTTGTTTGATTCAGTACTGAAGGATTTTAGCTAAAGTATTGATAAATAATGTTAAAATACCGATATATATGATATAATAATTTACATGTCGGCATATAATTCCCTGCAGAGAACTGACGGGTTTTATGCAATTTTTTGTTTGAGGTGAGATGAAATGTACTGTGATAATAAAATTTGGATTGCTAAAGGAGAAAATCCCGTTTATCTTCTACCAGACAAGGCCAATAGGCATGGACTTATAGCAGGTGCTACCGGGACGGGCAAAACAGTGACTTTGAAAGTTTTAGCCGAGTCTTTCAGTGATTGTGGTGTTCCTGTTTTCCTTGCCGATGTAAAAGGTGACCTTGCAGGGTTGGCAGTGCAGGGAAGTGAGGATCCCAAAATTCGGGAGAGAGTCGCAGAGCTTGGGATTGAAGGCTTTAAATACAGTGCTTATCCGGTGCGTTTCTGGGATATATACGGCGAATGCGGAATTCCGGTGAGGACTACTGTTTCGGAAATGGGTGCATTAATGCTGGCAAGGCTGCTTGGACTGAATGAGACTCAAACCGGCGTGCTAAGCATAATATTCCGCATTGCAGACGATAAGGGATTATTGCTGATAGATATGAAGGACCTTCGTGCAATGGTACAATATGTGGGTGAACATGCCAAGGAATTTACCCTGGAGTACGGAAGCATTTCAACCCAAAGTGTGGGAGCGATTTTAAGAAGTCTTGTTGCTTTGGAGGATCAGGGAGGAAATCTCTTTTTCGGAGAACCGGACCTTGATGTTAACGACTGGATTCAGACTGCTCCTGACGGACGCGGATATATAAATATACTGCACAGCGTTAAATTGATTCATTCACCGGTGCTTTACTCCACTTTCCTTCTGTGGATGCTTTCAGAATTGTTTGAAACCCTTCCGGAAGTTGGGGATGCTGATAAACCTAAAATTGTATTTTTCTTTGACGAGGCACATTTACTGTTTAAAGATGCACCAAAAGTGCTTCTTCAAAAGATAGAGCAAGTAGTAAGATTGATTCGCTCAAAAGGAGTAGGTATATATTATAATAAGCTTTTATCGTATGAAGATTTGAAAAATTAATAGTTTTTGAGATGA